>NZ_JAVMKF010000098.1:30568-33501 GCF_031732815.1 Accumulibacter sp.
CTGTTTGCCGAATCCGGCCTGCAATTCCTGGTTGCCGGATCATTCTCGAAGTCATTCTCGCTCTACGGCGAGCGCGTAGGTTCGCTTTCCGTAGTCACGGCCAACCGCGACGAAACAATGCGCGTCCTCTCGCAGATCAAGCGCGTCATACGGACCAACTATTCGAACCCGCCGACGCACGGCGGCGCCATCGTCGCCGCAATCCTCGCCGACGGCGAGCTGGCGCACCTCTGGGAGGAAGAACTGGCCGGCATGCGCGCGCGCATCCGGACCATGCGCACTGCGCTGGTGGATGAACTGCGAGCGCGCGGAGTGCAGACCGACCTGTCGTTCATCACCCGGCAACGCGGGATGTTTTCCTATACCGGGCTAAGCGCCGCGCAGGTCGATCGCCTGCGCGAGGACTTCGCCATCTACGCGGTGAGCAGCGGCCGCATCTGCGTCGCCGCGCTGAACACGCGCAATATCGGGCACGTCGCCGACGCTATCGCGGCTGTCCTGTGAACTGGCGGGCGTCGTCGTCCGTGCTCGCCGAGTGCGGCCGACGACGGCGCCCGCCGTCTCGGTGGCGGCAGCTCCCGTCCGCTGATCGCACGAGCTACGCGCCATCAGGCTGCCGAATCAGCGCTCGACGGTCTTCAACAGCGGCGCATTCAACGAACCGCTGATCGCCACCGGCAGCGCCGTGCGCTCGCCGCGTCCACGCATTTCCACGTCCATCCGGCCACGCAAGTCGAGATCTCGCCCAATGTCGAGATACCCGGCTGACTGCATGGCTCCGGCGCTGAGGTTAAGGCGCGACAGGTGGACGAAGCCTGGCGTCAGCCTGACGGCACCGGAAAGCTGTTCGAAGCGGGTTGCCCCACCCAGCGCAAGCGGTACGCTCGGCGCCCGACGCAGCGCCTCGGGAAGATCGATACCCGGGAGACTGCCGCGCTTGACGGTGAATGTCCCCTCGCCCTGCAGCGTCGAGAGAAGCGACGGCCACGCGTCCGCGGCGGCAGAAAAGCGCAGTCTGCCCGTCCCCTCGCCGAGAAAACCACGCTCGAGCCCCAGGGCATCGGAGAGCTTCCTGGCGTTGATCCGATCAAAGGCGACCTCGCCCAAAAGCAGCGAATCGCCGCCCGCACGCAGCGCTGCCTTGCCGGTGAGCAGCCCATCGAAGACGCGGAACTCCATTCGGTCGACGGTTACCAACGTTGCCCGCAACTCGCCCTGCAGAAGAAACGAATCGACGACCTGCGGACTGTTCGCGCGCGGGCGCCACTTCAGCCCCTCGGCACGAATGGCAAATGCCGTATCGAGTGGACGCGCCTCGAAAGTCAAATCGCGGTTGGCCGAATGCAGGGCAAGTACCTCCAACAGGCCCGCGGCCGACAAGACGACCTCGCCACGCAGATCGCCGATCGTCAGTCCGGCCAGCGCGAGCTCGGTATTGCTCAGCGACACATGCCGCACGCCGGCGCGTGCCGCCGGGCTGGCCGCCGACTTCAGCATTTGCGCCAGCTCGACAAACGTCGTCGGCGCGAGGACCAGGCCGCTCAACTCCACTTCGTCGAACAGCATCCGTTCCGCAAACAGCGTAGTCAGCACAGGTTGCACGCGCACCGTGTCGACCGCCAGCGGCACAGCTTCGCCCACGCCCTCCAGGCGAACCCCATCGAGCCGCAAAGCTGGAATCGGCAGTAAATCGATCCCCAAGGCATCGACCCGGGCCTTCCTGCCGGTGCTCTGCGTCAGAAGCGCCTCCACGGCCGGCTGATAGTTCAAGTAGGGAAAGATCAGCATCAGCACGAGCGCGAGGACGACGGGCAGGAGCAGGAGAAGAATGACGAGGAGCGGCCAGGTGATCAGAAAACGCGGCCGACGCGCGCTGACCAGCACAGGCGGCTGTTGACGCTCGCCGGCAAACCAGGCTGGCCGCCAACGCTGGGGCACCGACAGCGGCCCGAGCACATCCTCCACAGGCACAGGCGATGGCGTGCCACCGGCTTGCGCACGCGACAGAAAGACCGTTCCCGACTCCGAAGGCGAAGGGTCGTGCACGATCGGCGGATGGCTCTTCGCTGGCGGTGGCGCGGTCTCCTCGCGCGCTGGCACCAGATCTGAGGCGCCCGAGCCGCCTGCCGATGACGGCGGCGGCGCGGTCTGCTCTTTCGCGCCAAAGCTTGAAAACTCGGATACTGGCGCCGTCGTTTCGTCCGACGCGCTATGCCGCCTCGCCTTGTCACCGCGTTGCCAGACCGAGTCGAAGGCCGCACGGCGATCAACCAGGCCATCACTCTCAAGCTCCAGCAAAGCACTGCGAGTCATCTGCGGGTTTCCCGTCTTCTCGCACAGCTCGGCCACGGTTGCATTGCCGTCGACGAGTATCAACACCATTCGAGTGTTGCGCTGAACCACGCGCGTCCGCTGCAGCACCGCTTCTTCCCCGGAAGCGGTCTTCGCGTACACCAGATTAGGGTCGATCAAGTCAGGATCCATCGACGGATCTCGTCCCTGTTCCAAAGAGAAGCATTCTCCTCAACTCCGGCAAAGTCCGAATTGTGCACCTTCTTCGCCCGTTGGAAAAGCGCCGGGCGTTGACGCGCCTGCAGTGAGCGACTAGACTATACAGCGTCGCGTTCCTCGATAGCTCAGTCGGTAGAGCGTCGGACTGTTAATCCGTAGGTCCCTGGTTCGAGCCCAGGTCGGGGAGCCAAAGAAATCAAGCAGTTAGGCCGCTCTACATAGCGGCCTTTTTGCTTTCTGGCTTTCGTGTAGCCACTATGTAGCCAAATCTGGGCAATCTGAATCAACGCCAAGCCAAGAGCCGGCTCGGTGGCCACCGCCAGACTTCGTGTGGTACCTGATCAGACGCCTAAAGCTTGGCCGGAGCCACCGTGTCCTTTCGGCAACCCTGCGTGAAATCCCTGACGGCGTCTGGTAGCGTA
>NZ_JAVMKF010000099.1:0-33268 GCF_031732815.1 Accumulibacter sp.
GCAGCGACTGCTCGTACAGATCAAACGCCTCGACGATACGCCCGACGCGGTGCTGCTTGACTCGCGTGCCGGGCTGCACGATATCAGCTCGGCGGCGATCACACGGCTTGCCGCCGAGGTTTTCATGTTCGCGCGCGACGACTATCAGGGCTGGCAGGCTTACGTTCTGCTCTTCGACCACCTGCGTCATGCGCCGAGCATTGAGTGGGGAATGCCCGACGACGACTTGCGCTGGCGCTTGAAAATGGTGGCGGCGCAGGTCGAGCCGGCGGCAGCCGCCCGGCAGCGCTTCGTCGACCGCAGCTACGAGACCTGGTTGGCACTTTACGACGCGGAAGGCGACGACGCGGGCGTGCTGGGTAGCGCAACGGCACGGCTGTTCGAGCAAGGCGAGGACGGGCCGCATCAGCCGCTGTTAGTCGATTTTGATCCGCGCGTCCGCTCCTTCGACCTGAGCCAGAAGGACAAACTGCCGGAATGGGAACTCGTCAAGCACACCTTCGGGGACTTCTTCACCGGCGCAACGCGGCGCCTGTTTCCGGCTGACGCGAACGGCGAGGACTCGCCGTGAATCGACCGAACTGGACGTTTCCGGCGGCCGACTTTCGCCGGGCGCTGATGAGCCTGCCGGTTACCCAGGCGTGGGAGAGCCTCGATCCACCGGAACTGGCCCAGATCTGCATCCCGTCGGCGCACGCCAAGGCATTGTCCCCGGATCACACCATCGTTGAAGGCATGCGCGGCGCCGGCAAGAGTTTCTGGACCGCGGTCCTGGCGGACGACAACACGCGCCGCTTCGTCGCCGATACGGAATCCTTGTCGGGAGCTGCCGGACTCGTCGTGCGCGTCGGTTTTGGTCTCGATCTGGCAGACGAGCAATTCCCGACGGCAACCCGGATTGGCGAACTGCTCGGGATGGGCCAAGGTCCAGACGCGATCTGGCGCGCTGTGCTGCTCCGGCATGCCTTTCACTACCTGAAACGGGACCTGCCCTTCGCCGACCGCGACTGGACGGAAGCCGTACGCTGGGTCGCAGACCATCCAGGCGCGACGACCGGATACCTGACCGATGCCGATCGCGCGTTGGCCGAGGACGGGAAAGTCCTCCTGCTGCTCTTCGATTCGCTCGAACGGTTGGCGGACGACTGGGGAGGAGTTCGCCGTATCCTGGCGGCGGCGCTCAAACTCGGCCTGGAATGCCGGACACGACGCGCCATCCGCTGCAAGTTCTTTCTGCGCCCCGACATGGTCGAGGAAGAGGACGAGTTCTGGCGCTTTGCCGACAGTTCCAAGCTGTTGCACACGAAAGCGAAGCTCGATTGGCGCCCGGACGACCTTTATGGCGTGATCCTGCTGCATCTGCTCAACTCACCTTCGGTCGGCGCCGAGTTTCGCCGGAACCTCGAGCAGTCGGGGAACGAGTGCGGGCAGGCCATCCGTGGCGCCTACCGCCTACCCAGAAGAATGACGTCCGATTCGGTACGCGCAGCCATCGAGGCGCTCGCCGGGCCATGGGTGGGCGCCAGCGCGCGGAGGGGGTACACCTATACCTGGATTACGACCCACCTGGCGGACGCCAAGGGCCGCCTCAGCCCGCGCAGCATCCTGCTCGCCTTCAGGCAAGCCGCCGAATGGACTGACTCGCGTCAGCGCGAGCATTCCTGCGCGCTGCACTACCAGGGCGTACAACAGGGCGTCGTCGAGGCTTCCAAGATCCGTATCAGCGAAATCAAGGAAGACTACCCGTGGGTCGATCCGCTGCTGCGCGCCTTGCACGATACGACCGTTCCGCTGAGCTTCGACGAGTTGTCTGCGCGGTGGACGCCCCGGTGCATCGATGAGGCGCTGGCCGCCGCCGCCAACCAGAGGCGGCTGCCGCCGCGCCGCTACAGCAGCGATCCACTCCGGAAGCCGCACTCGCTGGTCGACGATCTGGTTGAACTCGCGGTGCTCTACCAGAGCGAAGACAGGAGGCGCTTCAACATGCCCGACATTTTCCGCGTCGGCTTCGGTATCAAGCGCAAAGGCGGCGTACGCCCGCCGCGCTGAGCGCTTGCCTGAGCGCTTGCCGGCAGGCTTGCCGCGTCGGATCTGCCGGGCATGGCGGGCGACTGCCCGACACGGCGGCCAGCGCGTGCGTCTCGCCGCCGGTCGCTTGGCGGCTTACAAGGCGAGCAGTTCGCGCGTGTGACGCGCGATCATCAGTTCTTCGTTGGTCGGCACCACCCACGCTGAAGCGCGACTGCCGGGCCGGCTGATGCACGGCGCGCCGGTTTCGTTGGCCTCGTCGTCAAGCTCGATTCCCAGCCAGCGGGCCTGGCGGCAGACGAGTTGCCGAATGCGCGCGCTGTTCTCGCCGATTCCGGCGGTGAAGACGAGCGCGTCGAGGCCGCCGAGCACGGCCGCCAGCGCGCCCAGTTCACGGTTGATGCGGTAGACGAAGTAGTCGATGGCCAGCGCGGCACGCGGCGAATCACTGGCCAGCAGCACACGCATGTCGTTGCCGACGCCGGACAGTCCGAGCAGACCCGAGCGCTTGTAGAGCAGGTCTTCGATCTGCTGCGCCGACAGACCCTCCTGCTGCAGCAGGTAAAGGACGATTCCGGGGTCCATGTTCCCCGGTCGCGTTCCCATCATCAGGCCGTCGAGCGCGGTAAAGCCCATCGAACTGCCGACGCTGCGCCCGCCGTGCAGCGCGCACATGCTCGCCCCGCTGCCCAGGTGAGCGACGACGACGCGTCCGCCGGCAATCTCGGGAGCGACGTGCGGCAGCGTCGCGGCGACGTACTCGTACGACAGACCATGAAAGCCGTAGCGCCGGATGCCGCGCTCGTAGTATTCGTAGGGCAGACCGTAGAACTGGCCGACCGTCTCCTGCGTGCGGTGAAAGGCAGTGTCGAAGCAGGCGACCTGCGGCAAATCGGGCTGCACCTCCTGCACCGCGCGGATTGCAGCCAGATTGTGCGGCTGGTGCAGCGGCGCCAGCGGGATGAAGGCTTCCAGCGCCGCCATCGCCGATGGGCTGATGCGCAGCGGCGCCGAGTAATCGGGGCCGCCATGCACGACGCGATGGCCGACGCCGGCCAGCGTGCCGCCGGGATAGCGCGCGCGCAGCAGGTCGGCGACGCGCTGCAGCGCCTGCGCATGGCTGCCGACGGCCGCCTTGTCCCACTGCTCGTCGGCAATCCGCTGCCCATCGCCGTCCTTCACCCGCAAGCGAGGCGCCGTCCCCAGGCCTTCGACCTGACCGACCGCGACGGCGCGCAGTTCGCCCGTCTCGGCGATCGCAAAGACAGAAAACTTCAGGCTGGACGAGCCCGCGTTGAGGACCAGAATCGCCTGTTCCATTTCACCCTCCGTTCTTCTGCCGCAGGTCTGGCTCCGGCAGGCTGGCGATCAGACAGGCCACCGCACACGAAGCAAGCTTGGTCCGTCGATTGTCCGCGCGGCTGGTCAGAATGATCGGCACGCGCGCGCCGAGAACGATCCCGGCGCCGTCGGCGTTGCTCATGAAGGTGAGCTGCTTGGCCAGAATGTTGCCGGCGACAAGGTCGGGAACGACCACGATATCGGGGTCGCCGGCGACCTCCGATTCGATCTTCTTGATACGCGCCGCCTGCTTGCTGATCGCGTTGTCGAAAGCGAGCGGCCCGTCGAGCAGCGCGCCGGTGATCTGACCGCGATCGGCCATCTTGCACAGCGAAGCGGCGTCGGTGGTGCACAGCATGCGCGAACTGACGCTCTCGACGGCGCAGATCAGCGCCACCTTCGGACGAGCAATACCGAGGATGTGCGCCAGATCGATGGCGTTCTGGCAGATGTCGCGCTTGGTATCGAGGTCGGGCGCGATATTGATCGCCGCGTCGGTGACGATCAGCGGCTTGTGATAGGTCGGCACGTCCATCACGAAAGCGTGCGTGATGCGGCGCTCGGTGCGCAGCCCGGTCTCCTTGTTGACCACTTCGGCCATCAGTTCGTCGGTGTGCAGGCTACCCTTCATCAGCGCCGCTGCCCTGCCCTGGCGCACCAGTTCGACGGCACGAAAAGCCGCCGCATGGCTGTGCGCCGCGTCCTCCTGCTGGACGCCGCTCAGATCGAAGCGATGCTGCTCGGCCAGTGCGCGCAGTCGGTTAAGCGGCGCCACCAGAATCGGTTCGATCAGCCCCGCCCGCCTCGCCTGCAAGGCTGCACCGAGCGACGATTCGTCGCAGGGATGAACAACCGCCACCGGCACCGGCGGCAGATGGCGGCAGCGCTCGACCAGCACTTCAAAGCGGTCGTGGCTCTGAATCGACACCTGCGCGGCCTCCGGGCGCGGCATCGTCACCTTGACCTGCGGCGCGATGACGCGCGCAGTTCCGGTCATGATCGTCTCGCCGCGCCCATTCAGGCCGCGGCAGGCAAAGGTGACTCGCCGGGTCGCCGCGTCCTTGGCGGTGGCGGTAAGCGTGATCGTGACCTGCTCGCCGACCGGAACCGGCGCCAGGAACTCGAGGTCCTGAGCGCAGTGGATCGTTCCCGGTCCCGGCAACTGGTTGCCGAGCAAACCGGAGACGAGCGCGCCCAGCCACATGCCGTGTGCGCTGAGTTCGGCCGGACCGACCTGGCGGTCGAGTTCGCTGTCGAGTTGGGTTGGGCTGATGTCGCCGGAAACGGCGGCGAAGAGTTGCACGTCGCGCAGGCTCAGCGTATGCGTGACGCTCGCCGTGTCACCAATGCGGATTTCTTCGAACGGACGGTTCTGCAGCGTGTCCACGCCGTGCGCAGCGTCGCCGTCCGGATAGGTTTCTGTGTTCATCGGAAAGTAGCCTAGCAAAGGGAGTAGGCGGCGGACGACCTGATCGCCAAGCGCACTTGTCCCCGCCGGGTCAAGCGGGATCTTACTCGCCTTGTCGCCGACCCGCCAATTGACCGTCGGCGCGTCGCCGGCGAGGCGGCGGACAGGCGCTCGCCGTCAGCCTGCGACGAGGCACAGAGAGGCGCATCGATCATTGTTTGTTCCACCCGCGCTGCCTGGCCAGAAAGCTTCATGCCGGGAGGTTTCCTCTTCCGCTCAGCCACGCGGCCGGTCGAGCCAGGCCAGGATGGTCGCGCAGAGGACAGCAGGGACGAGCGGCTTGGCGACAAAGTCGTTCATGCCGGCCGCCAGGCAGCGCTGGCGGTCGCCGGCGAAGGCGCTGGCCGTCACGGCGACGATCGGCACTTGCGCCATCGCCGGCAGTCGGCGAATGGCCCGGGTGGCCGCCAGGCCATCGAGCTTGGGCATCCGGATATCCATCAGGATCAGGTCGTATTTCGCGGCGCCGGCCATGTGCAAGGCGCATTCGCCATCGGGCGCGATGGCGACGCTCAATCCGGCGTCTTCGAGGATCTCCCGGCAGACGATCTGGTTGATCGGCTCATCCTCGGCCAGCAGGATGGCGCGGCCGCAATGCTGCGCCTTGAGCATCTCGCGCGCGAGCCCACGCGCTGGCCCCTCAGTTTCGCTCACCGTTGGCGCCGACCTCGGCAAGCCTACCGTGAACCAGAAGATGTTTGCCTCGTCCGTTGGCCGGCTGGCGAAGCCGATCTCGCCGTTCATCAGGCGGGCGAGCCGCGTGCACATCGCCAACCCGAGTTCGGCGCCGTGATAGCGCTGCGGCAACGCAGCGTTCGCCTGCGCGAAACCGGTCAGCGAACACCCGCCCTCATCGAGCGGGACCACGTTGCCGCTATCCACCACCACAAAGCGCAGACGGACTGATTGCGCCGACGCGTCGCCGACGACGCCGACGCCGACGCTGACCGATCGATGGCGGCTGAATCTGAGCGCGTTCCCGGTCAAGGTGATGAGAATCTGTCCCAATCGTTGCGGGTCACCGCGCAGCCGACAATCCGTCGCGAGCGCGTCGGCGTCAATCCTGAGCGTGACGCTATTCTCACGCGCACGCACTGTCAGCAGCTCGCCGATTTGTTCGACCAGCTCGCCGAGCCGGAAATCGACGCTGGCCAGCGTCAGGTGCTCGGCTTCGATCTGCGACCAATCGACGATGCCGTCGATCAACTCAAGCAGGCGACGCGACTCGCGCATCGCCTCGTTCAACTGCTCGATCTGAGCCGCTTCGGTCGCCCGGCAGAGCGCCAGCTCGCTCATGCTGAGGATGTCGTTCATCGGCCGGCGCAGTTCGTGGCTCATGTCAGCCAGCAGGCGGCTCTGCGCCTGCCGGGCAGTTTCGGCAAGTTCCTTGGCCAGCGTGAGTTCACGCGTGCGCTGCGCGACGACACCCTCGAGACGAGCACGCTGCGCTGCGAGTTCGTCCTCGGCCGCACGTCGTTGCTCGGCCTCATCGCCGAGTCGACACGCGAGCTCACTGGCCGCCTCGCGCTGCGCGTCAAGTTCGCTGGCGAGTGTCTCGTGCTCAAGGCGATGGCGCAGGCTGCTGACGAGCAGCGCACTGAAGTTGGCGCCGCTGCGCAGCAGAAGCAGGCCGAAAAGTGCGACCAGCCCGCCGAGCACGAGGCTCGCCGGATCGCCCGCCGGGAGCAGCGAGCAGCCTATGGCAGCGAGCACCGGCAGCGTGTGCAGGTAGAGCGCACAACGATGTGACGCGAGAACCGGGACAGCCATGGCGCAGACGCCAAGGACCGCAAGCATGGTAATCGGGCCGAGCGCTGGATCGTCGGCGCTGCTCACGATCAGCCAGGCCCAGCCGACGCCCAGCCAGCCCGTTGCCAGCGTGTAGCGCAATGCCCAACGCGCGCTCGTGGCTGCGGCGGGCGAGCGCTGCCGCCAGACGAGCAGTACCAGACGACTGCCACCACCGACCAGCATGAAAGCCAGCCAGGCGAAGCGGAACTCGGCGGGAAGTGGCGCTTCCAACAGAACGACAAAGAGTAACACCGCGACGAGCGCGAAGAGGTCCGCCGCGCGTCCGTGACGAAACAGCAGATCGGTCCGCGCCGCTTCGAGCGGGTCGTCGCCAGCCAGCGTCGGCGGAGGGGATCGACAAGCCGATGCCGCGCTGGCAGCCGGGCGCGAGCAGTGGGTCGTCGGTAGACAGGAAACGTACATCGCACTCACGAATACGACATGTAGCGCGAAAACTTTAGCCTCCGGCAACGACGAAGCGCGGCGCGGCGCGCCGCGCACGCTGAAACTTGCCGTTCCGGATGCCACGCTGCGATTACCGGCGGCAGTAGCGCTGTCAGGTGCGCACCGACGGGCGGACGACACCGGTGGCCAGTGCGGTGCCCAGCACGACGATCGAACCGCCCGCCAGCATGCCGGCGTTCAGCGTTTCGCCGAGGAACAGGCTGCCCCAGAGGACTCCGAAGAGCGGAATCAGGAAGGTGACGGTGACCGCGCGCGCCGCACCGACGTTGGCGATCAGCCGGAAGAAGAGGAGAAAGGCGATCGCCGTACAGCCGACACCGAGGACCAGCGCCGCCGACCAGGCCAATGCATTTGGTCGCGTGACAGGCCAGAACCAGACGGCGAAAGGCATCAGAATGATCGCCGAGACGAGCTGCGAGCCGGCCGCATTGACCAGCGCGGGAACGCCGCCCAGTTGACGCCGCGTCAGGTTGGCGGCGAAGCCGTAGGACAGCGTGGCGAGCAGCATGGCGCCGATCGCCCAGCCGCTCCCGCCGGGCCGGAAGTCCGCCTTGTCGGCAGCGAGCAGCAGAACACCGGCAAAACCGACGGCCAGCCCGGCGGCACGCCAGAAACCCAGGCTTTCGCGCAGCCACAGCGCGCTGATCAGCGCCGTAAAGATCGGCACCGTAGCGTTCAGGATCGACGCCAGTCCGGCGGTGATCGACAGCATCGCCCAGGCGATCAGCACGAACGGCAAGGCCGAGCTGAACACCGCCATCAGCGCGATAGCGGCGGCGTTTTGGCGCAGTACCGACTGTTGTCCGCGCAAGAAAAGCAAGGGAAGCAGACAGAGCGCGGCGACTGCGACGCGCAGCCAGATCAGCGGCAGCGGTCCGAAAGCCGGTGCCGCGTAACGCATGAAGAGAAAGGACCCGCCCCAGAGTGCGGCGAGCAGGACCAGATCGATCAGGTCACACAGTTTCATCGGCCAGCCTTCGTTTGCCGGGCGTGACGACCGCGCCTTGCAGCGCCGGCCGGCCATCGACGCGGGCCGCCCAAGCCCTCCGCACCTGGCCGGCAGCCGGCCGAGGTGCCGATACCCGGCACGACGCGGCCGCTCACCCGGCGAAGCGCGCCACCGACTCGCGCATGGTTCCAGCCAGTTGCTCCATCGCCTGCACCGCTTGCGCCGACTGTCTCAGCGCCTGCGTGCTGCCCTCCGACGAATGCGCAATGTTCTCGATCTGGCGCGCGATGAGCTGCGAGGCACTGGCCTGTTCGCGCAGGGCGAGCGTGATCCCGCTCGCGACATCGACCACTTCGACCGCGCCAGCGCGGATCTTGACGATCGCCTCACCTGCCTGGCGCGCCAGTGTCGCGCCGCCGTCGACCTGATTGCGCACGCCGCGCATGCATTCGACAGCGGTCGTCGCGCTCGCCTGAATCGAGGCGATGTTGTCGGAAATCTGGCGCGTCGCCTGGCTCGTCCGTTCGGCCAGTTTGCGCACTTCGTCGGCCACCACGGCAAAGCCGCGTCCCTGCTCGCCGGCTTTTGCCGCCTCGATCGCCGCGTTGAGCGCGAGCAGATTGGTCTGCTCGGCCACCTCGCGAATCACCGCGACGATACCGCTGATCGCCGCCGACTGCTGGCCGACCGTCTCTACAGCGGTTGCCGCTGCCTGCACGCTGTCGACGGTGCCGATCATCTCCTGCGCACTTTTCTCGATCACCGCACCGCCACCAGCCGCCAGTTGCGCCGCGCTCTCGGCAATCTGCTGCGTCTGTTCGGCGCTAGCGCGCACGCGCTCGATGCTCGTCGTGAGTTCCTCGATCGAGGCGGCGACCGAAGTCGTCGCCTCGTTCTGCCGGCCGACGTTGCGGCTGATCTCGCTCACCGAGTTCGCCACCCCGCCCGAGGTCGTGACCAGCTTGCCGACATGAGCGTTGATCTGGCCAACGACCTCCTGGAAGTGTTGCAACAGGTCGTTCAGCGATCCGGCCACAGCGCTCAGTTCGTCGCGACCCGAAACGTCGGCCCGGATGCGCAGGTTCCAGTCGGCGCGAACGGCATGCATCGTCGCCTGCAGCGCACTGACCGGCCGCGTCACGGCGCGAATCAGGGCAAACGACAGAACGGCGATGGTCAGCGTGGCGAGCACCATGGTGACGGCCAGAATGTTGCGCGTCGCCACGTAGTGCGCCTCGGCCGCACTGATCTGCGCTGCAAGATGCTCGACCTCGCTTTGCGAGGCGCGCTGGGCGATCTTCGCCAAGCCTTCCGAAAAAGCTCGATCAACGCCGCGCACGGCCTGGTCAACCTTCCTCCCGCTCTCCGGATCGGCCGCCTCCCAGGCATTCAAGGCAGCACGATACCTGTCTACCAGCTTGCCATGCTCGGCAAGCAGCGGGGCCACTCCCGCTGCCTCGTGCAAGTCCTCGCGTACGTACTGGTCGGCGAGAGCCAGGAACCTGCGCACCTGCTCCGCTTCCCGCTCGAAACCCTGCCGGTACTTGTCGAAGGACTCGCGCTCGTGGCCACGGATCAGGATGTTCTTCCATTCCTGCACTTGCGTCTTGAAAGCTGTTTCAGCGTCGGACAGCGCCACCATGGCGTTGATCCCCTGCTTGATTTCCCTCATGTCGACGGCGGTTGCGCTGGCCGTTGTCCGCAGCGCATGGAGGCCGATGCCGCTGGCAAACAGCGACCCCAAAATAGCGACGATGCCCAGCGCAACCAGCCGGCCGCGAATGCTCGCAAGAAAACCCATTGTGCACGCTCCCTTTCCGGATGCTGCAAGTAACAACTGCTCGGAAAGAATTCCATTTATAACAACAATACAATTCAGTCATGGCGGGCAGTATATGGGCCGTGCTCGGGCAGCGTCAATCCTGCGCATGGCCAGCCGCCGCTCTGTTTCCCGAGGGCAAACCGCGGCTTTCCGCGCGCCCTCGCCGGCAGCCTTTCTGCTAAGCTTCGCGCGCCGCGCTCCGGCTGCCGCCTGCGGCAATCGTCTTGCCGGTGCTTGTCGCACAACCAATCCGGGTGACTGCCGATGTTTGACCACTTGCGCAAGTACGCCGCCGTCTATGTCGTGGCGATGTCCGGCCTGCTGCTCACCTGCCTGTCGTCGTGGAACGTCCGCCAGGAGCTGCAGACCAATCACCTCAAGGAGTTCCAGTGGGCCGCCGCTGATCGCATACAGTCGGTGCGGGCAGTCGTCGAACAGGGGCTCGACGCCTTGCTGGAGATCCGCGGCTTGTTCTACGCGGCGCACGGCATCGACGACGCGGAATTCCTCGTGTTTACCGAGTCGATCCTGAAGCGGCGTTCCTATATCGAACGGCTGATGTGGGTACCGCTCTCGGCCGAGCCAGCGCTACGTGAATCGGCCGAAAAGTCCGGCCACCTGGAAGCAGCCGAGCGCTCGACGGACAGCGCGCAGCGCAGTCGACCGCCGGCAAGGCCGGCAGGCTTTTCGGCTGCCCGGACCGGCAGCGGCACGGCACAGCGCGCTGTGCCGGTGGTCGACCGCGAACTCGCCGAGGTCATCGCGCGCGCGCGCCAGACGGGCAAGCTGGCGGTCAGCGGGCGAACCCGCCTCGTACCAGCGCGACCCGGCGCGGGCTACGCGATCTACGCCGCCTTGCCGGTTTTCGGACCAGCCGATGCAGCGGCCGACTCGTCGGCGAACGCCGAGAGGACGCCTGCGCTGCTCGGCTTCGTCGTTGGTGCGTACGATCTGCAGGAACTCGTGCACGTGGCGATCAACCTGCTCGAACCGCGCGGCGTCGAGGTCCTCGTACGTGATGATTCAGCCGTCGGCGACGCCCGCCTGCTGCACTTCTACGCCAGCCGGCTGGATTCGCACAGCGTGCGCAGCGACAGCGGTCTGCTCCCGGAAGATGGCGAAGAACAGTCCCAGGTGGCGGTGCGCATCCCGGTCGCCGACCGCCACTGGTCAATCACCTGCGTCGCGACGGACACCTTCCGCAGCGCCGAAGCGTTCACCGAAGCCCACTGGCTGGTCCTTTTCGGCGGCCTGACCTGCACCCTGCTGCTCTGCCTGTATCTGGTGCGCAGCCGGCGCGAACTGGAGAACCGCATCCGGCTGACGCAGACGATCTACGAACGCGAAGAGCTTTTTCGCCAGTTGGCTGAAACGGTCGATGTCGTCTTCTGGGCGACCAACGCCGAGGCAACGCGACTCGAGTACATCGGACCGGCATTCCGGCATCTCACCGGACAGGGCGTCCGCCGCGAAAGCAGCGAACTCTCGCTGATGCTCGAAGTCTTCCGTCCGGCCGACGCGCGCGCCCTGCGCGCTGCCCTCGAACAGTTGCGCAGCAATGGCGGACGCTTCACCATCGTCCTGCCGGTCGAGCGCGGCGACCGCGGCTTGCGCTGGCTGCGCGTGTGCGGCTTCCCGGTACGCGAACCGGGCTGCGAGCTGAGCCGGATCGTCGGCTTCTTTGAAGACATCACCGAACACAAGCTGGCTGAAGACGCCCTGCGCGATTCGGAGGAGAAGCTGCGCACGCTGTTCAACCACTCGCCCGATCTCATCTTCACCGTCGACCGCCAGGCCGACATCCTGCTCACCAACCGCCCGTTGCCGCTTCCCATCGGCGCCGGCGGCGAGAAGCGCTCCGAGCTGGTCCTCCCGGAAAACGTCCGCGTCGGCTACCGCGATCGTCTGCAGCAGGTCTTCGCCAGCGGCTGCGTCGATCATTTCCAGTTTGCGCGCGACGACGCCACCTGGTGGGAGGTGCGCATGGTACCGATCGGCTCGGAGAGCGAAGTGATGGCGGCCATGGTCGTCCTCACCGACGTGACCGAAAACCGCAAGCTGCAATGGCAGGCCATCCGCAATGCACGCCTTGCGTCGCTCGGCGTGCTCTCGGCGGGCGTCGCGCACGAAATCAATAACCCGAACCACGCGATTCTGGCGAATGCTTCTCTGCTCGCGCGCATCTGGCGCGATGCGCTGCCGATACTCGCCGAATACGAGGAGGAACAGGGCGACTTCCTGCTCGCCGGGCTGAGCTTCCATCAGGCGAGTGAAGTGATCGAACGTGGCATGAGCGAGATTGGCGACAATGCCAAACGCATCCGGAAGATCGTCAACAACCTGAAGCACCTGGGCAAGGAGGATCGCGGCCAGATGGATGAAGTGGCCGATCTCGGCAAGATTCTGCGCGCCGTCGCGCGCCTGCTGGCGGCGCGCATCCGCAAACACACCGACGCTTTCTCGCTGACCTTGCCCGATTCCCTGCCGACGGTGAAGGGCAACGTGCAGCAGCTCGAACAGGTGTTCATCAACGTCATCGTCAACGCGCTGGAATCGCTCCCCGAGCGCAGCCGGTCGGTACGCGTGAGCGCCGCCGCCGATGACGAGGGCAAGCGGATCACCGTGCAGGTCGAGGATCAGGGCCAGGGAATTGCCGAGGAGGTCATCACCCAGATCGGCGAACCGTTCTTCACCACCAAAGGCGACAGCGGCGGCACCGGACTCGGCCTGTCGATCTCGTCGTCGATCATCGAGAAGCACGGCGGCGTGCTGCGCTTCGCGTCACGCGAGAACGAAGGAACGACAGTGTGCATCGAACTGCCGGTCAACAAGGAGGACTGAATGAGAGAAAACCAGAAGCCTTTCGTCAACCTGCCCGTCTTTCTGGTCGACGACGACACTTCGGTCCTGCACGCGAGCGCCGCGGTTCTGCGCAGCGCCGGCGTCGTCAACCTGCAGATGGTCGACGATAGCCGCGAATTGCTCCCGGCGCTCGAGCGTCAAGCGGCCAGCGCCCTTCTGCTCGACCTGTTCATGCCGCACCTGAGCGGCAGCAAGTTGCTGCCCGAGGTCGTTCGTCTGTACCCGGAACTGCCGGTCATCGTGATGACCGCCGCGCAGGATGTCGAAACCGCCGTCCGCAGCATGAAGGAAGGCGCTTTCGACTACCTCGTCAAACCGGTCGAAGAGAGCCGCCTGGTGGCCAGCGTGCGGCACGCCATCGAGGTGCACTCGCTGCGCCGCCAGATGGGCGTTCTCAAGCACTATCTCCTTTCCGATTGCCTGCAGAACAACGAGGCTTTTGCCGGTATCGTGACGCACAGCCGAAAAATGCGCGCGCTGTTCCAGTACCTGGAAGCGGTTGCCGTGTCGGCCGAGCCGGTGCTGATCTCGGGCGAGACCGGCGCCGGCAAGGAGATGTTCGCGCACGCACTGCACAAGTTGAGTGGTCTCAGCGGGCAATTCGTCCAGGTCAACGTCGCCGGCCTCGACGACACGCTCTTCTCCGACACGCTTTTTGGCCACAAGAAGGGCGCCTTCACCGGCGCCGACCAGTCGCGCGCCGGCCTGATCGCGCAAGCCGCAGGCGGCACACTCTTTCTCGACGAAATCGGCGACCTGTCGATGGCGTCCCAGGTGAAGCTGCTGCGCCTGCTGCAGGAGCACATGTACTTTCCGCTCGGCTCCGACGTCGCGCGGCCGAGCGACGCACGCGTCGTATGCGCCACCAACTGCAATCTGGCGCAAATGATGCGGCAAAACCACTTCCGCTCCGACCTGTTCTTCCGCCTTTCGGTACACCAGGTCGAAGTCCCGCCGCTGCGCCAGCACAAGGAAGATATCCCGCTCCTCCTCCAGCACTTTCTCGACGAGGCGGCAGCGACGATCAACAAGCCGGCCCCCGAACCGTCGAACGAACTGCTTACGCTGCTCCAGAACTACCACTTTCCGGGCAACGTGCGCGAACTGCGCGCAATGGTCTTCAACGCCATGGCGCTACACCGCGGCGGCTCGGTCCTGGCGATGGACAGCTTCCGCCTGGCCATCCAGAAACAGCAGAAGGAAGGGAGCAGCGAGAACCCGGTGAGCGAAGTTCCCGACGGCCTGCCGGTAATCATTCCAGGGCGCTTCCCGACGCTCGACGAGGTCGAGGACGCGCTGGTGCGCGAGGCGCTCAAGCGCGCCAAGGGCAATCAGGGCGTCGCTGCCACCTTGCTTGGCTTGTCGCGGCCGGCGTTGAACCGGCGCCTGGCGCGGCGCGTCACACCTGGCGAATCCTGAAGCCAGGCAGAAAGGGCAATAATCCCGGGAAACACCCCGGGGTGTAACCTTTTGTCACTTTGAAATGTACGCGTCATTTTTTCCCTTTGCGCGTCAGATCATGGGATTACGCTACACCACCGGGAATTCTGCCGAACCCTCGACGCGTTTTGTTACACCCCCCCGCAATCCCCGTGCGCTTCTCACGTCTTGGCGCAAGTGCATGATAGCGTACTCCTTTCTGGCCTGAAAACAGACTGGCACGATTGCTGCTATGCGCCTACGGATGCCGGTTTGAGCGGCCGTGGGGGAAAAGTGGCAGAAACCATGCCACAACAGGCGACCTGCTCAACCCCACGCTGACCGCCGGCCACGTTTTCCAGCAGCGACCAGGGGAGCTGCCTGCTTAGTCAATTTCAATCCTTTGCCGATATGGGGCCGCTTGATGAGCACTCTGATGATCCTGACGATCGCGACGGTAGTCGTCGTCCTTTTCTTCGACTACACCAATGGCTTCCATGACGCGGCAAACATCGTCGCCACGATCATTGCCTCGCGCGCGATGACGCCCGTGCAGGCGGTCATCATCGTCGGAACCTTCGAATTCCTCGGCCCGCTGCTCGGCGGAACCGCAGTCGCCAATACGATCGGCAAATTCGTCACGCTGGGCGACGTACAGGCCGTACTGTCACTGTCTATCCTCCTCTGCGGACTGGTCGGCGCGATCACCTGGAATCTGGCGACCTGGTATTTCGGCATACCGTCGTCCTCGTCGCACGCGCTGGTCGGCGGACTGATCGGCGCGGTGATCGTCTCCGCCGGAGTAGACAACGTCGTCTGGGGCTTCGCCGAATTGTCGCGCGGCAACCTGACCGGCATCATGAAGGTGCTCGCCGCGCTGATCCTCTCGCCGATCATCGGTTTCTGGGTGGGTTTCCTGATGCTGCGCCTGCTCAATATTCTGCTCTTCGCCGCCAAGCCGTCAGCCAACACCGGCTTGCGCTATGCCCAATTCGTCACCGCTGCCGGACTTGCCTTTTCGCACGGCGCCAACGATGCCCAGAAAAGCATGGGAATGCTCACCCTCGCCCTCCTGCTCGGCGGCTTCATCCCGCGCTTCGAGGTCCCCTTCTGGGTGATGCTCGCCTGTGCCATCGCCATCACCCTGGGAATTCTTTCCGGCGGCTGGCGAATCGTCCGCACGCTGGGTTTCGCCATCTACCGCGTACGCCCGATTCACGCGCTCAGCTCCCAACTGACTTCGGCCGTGGTGATTCTTACTGCGTCGGTCATTGGCGCTCCGGTGTCGACCACGCACGTCGTATCCACCTCGATCATGGGCATCGGCGCTTCCGAACGGCCGCGCGCCGTGCGCTGGAAGAAGGCCAAGGATATTGCCATCACCTGGATCATTACCATCCCCGGTTCGGCGCTGGTCGCGATTCAGACATTCGCCATCGTCAATCTCTTCATCGGAAAGGTCTAATCATGACAAGCGCCCAAATTGCAGGCCCCTCCTTGACGCGTCGCATCCTGCATCGCGTCTTTCCACGAGTTCCCAACTTCTTTGCGCTGCTCGCCGAACAAAGCGCACAGGTCGAAATTGCTGCCGGTCTGCTGGTCGAATACATGGGCTCAGGCAGTTCGGATGTCTCCCGGCGCGTCGTCGATTCGGAACACGAAGGCGACCGTCTCAAGGTCCGCAACCTGACGCTGCTCAACGAAGCCTTCTCGACGCCGATCGACCGCGAAGACCTGCACCGGGCAATCATCAACCTCGACGAGATCATCAACAGCTGCAATACCATTGTCGCCGAGATGGACAGTGACGTTCTCGCGCTGAAGGCCGACAAGTACTGCCTTGAAATGGCGGTGTGTCTGAAGGACGGATCGGAGGCTCTGGCCGCCGGCTACGGCCGCCTGGGCAGCGAACCGACGCTCGGCCGCCTGGACGCCGAGAAGGCCGACAAGGCCGGACGCAATCTGACCCGGACGCATCGCCGCGCGCTGGCCGAACTGTTCAACGACAACGATTTCCACCACATCTTCCGGCGCAAGGAAATCTACAGCCAGTTGGTGCGCGCGGGTGACCGCCTGAACGTCTGCAACAGCACGCTGCTCGACATCGTCGTCAAGCTCTGCTGAGCGCGCAACCGGCACGCGTGTGCCGGTAAACCGGCGCGGCCCAGGCGCCGGAAAGCGAGACGACCCCGGGCGCGCCTGAGGTCAAGTCGGCGAGCGAGACCACACCCGGCAAGGCGGGCGGGGGCGCGACACGCGCCCGCCCGCCTTGGCGCGTCCGGTGAACGCTCGCGAGATCACCCTTGCCTGCATGTCCAGCACGCTCACCTTGCCGGCAGCGGCAGGGAACGCGGCTACGTCTGGCACGCGGTGCAGGCGCGACTTGGCCACGACCAACGAGCCATCCTATCGCCGACCTCGTTCGACAAGCGCTGCCGGGCATTCCCTGCCGCGCCGTCCGGCGCACAACACTGCTGGCAAGATCGTTGGCCCGGCCTTGGCCGCGTCTGTACAAGGATCAACGACCCCACGGCTGCCTCCCCCCGCGTGAGCGCTATCCTTCGCCGGTGGCCCGAACTGATGCCCCGGCGAGAGATGCTCGTCCGCTGCCCGCTTCTCAGGCGCGCTTGCGCTCGCGTTCGCGCGCTTTTTCGCGCGCCTTGCGCCGGCCGGCATCGATTTCCGACGGACGATAGACGAGGACAGGAATGCTCGAATGGGTGAGCACACGATAAATTTCGCTACCCAGCAATAGCGACGAGAGGCTGCCACGACCGTGCTTCGACATGAAGATCAGATCGCACTCCTGGCTTTCCGCTACGTCGATGATCGCCTCCCAGGGACTGTCATTGGGCACCGACAGCGCATTGCATTCGACCCCGGCGTCCTTGCACAGCTTCTTGATGAAGCCGAGGTATTCCTTCGACTTGCCCTCGGAATTGTTGACCAGGCGGTCGAGTGCCGCCGGCTGAACGAGGTCCCCGTAATTGTCCATCTGCCCGACCGGCCGGGCGTACAGTGCTGTCAGCCTGGCTCTGGCGGCCTTGGCAAAAGCGACTGCACGCTCGGCGGTATCTCGCGACAACTGGCTGCCGTCGGTGGGCAGCAGGATATGTTGGAACATACTCTTTTTCTCCTCCGGATTGGCGCTTCAAGCAGCGCTCTGGCGCCACCGATGATACCTCAACTGGCCGCCAAAATCACTCCTGCAGCGCCAGCAACTCCTTGTCGGCGTAGCGTAAACGAAGCGCCAGAACCTTTGCCACCGCCTCCACGATCTGCACCGCCAAGCGCTTGTGCTCTTCGCGCAGCCGCTCGAACTGCTCGCGTCGGAGCACGAAAAGCTCAGTCTCCTCGATCGCCGTGGCATCGTTCAGCCGCGTCATCTGCGAGAGGAAAGCCATCCCGCCGAAAAAGTCGCCACGGCCGTAAGTCAGTGTGTGATAGCGGCTGCTGCCGCCCGCCATTGGCAGCGTGATGCGGACGGCGCCCTTGCGGATCAGGTAGAGTTCGTTCCCCGGGTCGCCAAACGAGTAGACCTTTTCCTCCTTCGCCAGCGAGCGCCGATCAAGGCACTCGACCAGGTCGATCAGCGTTTCCTCCTTGCGGTCCTTGAAGATCTCGAGGTCGTACACCTCGAGCGCCGGCAGATCGGCCGACTGGACCTGGCTCTCGCCGAGAATCTGATCCTCGATCCACTCGACGGCGTCGTCCAGGCCGGCGAAGACCTTGACATGCTCGGTCGTCGTCGTCAGTTCCATCTGATCGAAGAACTCGGCGATGTTGCGCCCGTTGGGCAGGCTCTGCGGCAGGCTGCTGAAAACGAGGTAGGCGTCGCGTGCGCTGAGCGAGTCCCGGATCTGGCTCAACAGGTGCACCGCGGTGACGTCTACCGACTGCACGCGCCGCAGGTCGAGAACGACGTACTTGCGCTGGCGCAGTTCCGGTTCCAGCGCCTTGTAGAGCTGATCCTTGGTGCCGAAGAACAGACTTCCCTGAAGTTCGAGAATCACTGTCTGGCCACCGTTCTGCTCCAGCGTTTCCATGTGCTGGCGCAGGCGAACGCGCTTCGAGAAACGGCTGCCGCCGTCAATCTTGCTGCGAATCACCGTGCTGCTCAACTGTTCGCGAATGAACAGGAACATCGCCAACGCCACGCCGACCGCCGAGGCGGCGATCAGGCTGTAGCCGACGGCCACCGCAACGACCGCAACGATGACGATGAAGTCGAGCATCGTCCACGGCGATTCGAGCAAGTGCAGGCTGTGCCGGTCGATCATGCGGAAGCCGACGACGATCAGAATGCCGGCCAGCGCACCAACCGGAATCCAGGCGATGAACGATCCCAAGGCCAGAAAGGCGATCAGCGCCAGAACGCCCTCGACCACTCCGGAAGCGCGCGTCTGTCCGCCACTGGCGAGGTTGACCAGGGTCGCCCCCATCTGTCCGGCGCCGGGCATTCCACCGGCACACGCCGAGGCGACGTTGCCCAGACCCTGCGCGATCAGCTCGCGGTTGGAATCGTGGCGACCACGCGTCAGCGCGTCGAGCACGACGGCGGTTTTCAGCGTGTCGATCGAGAGCAGGACAGCAAGCGTGAATGCGGTGCCGAGCAGGCTGCCGATCTGACTCAGCTTGAGTTCGCCGATCTCCTGCCAGCGGCCGGTAATCGCATCCAGCATGCTCGCTGCGGTACCGCCGAGCGGACCGATGATCAGCTTGTTTCCCTCCATGACGAGCAGCGCCTGGTCGGTCGAGGCGATGCCGAAATAGGTCACGATCCCGCCCAGCAAGCCGAGAATCGCCGCCGGGACGACACGCGTGACCAGCGGCGCGATGATCATCACCGCCGCGGTCACCGCGCCGACCAGCGCGCTTTCCCAGCGCCAGAGCTCGGGCGAGATCAAGGCACGCCACCATGTGGTGCCGCTCGCCACACCGAGAAACTTGGGAATCTGGCTCCCAATGATGATCAGTCCGACACCGGTCAGATAGCCGCTCACGACCGGAAACGGGATGTATTTGATCAGGCTGCCGATACCCATGAAACCAAGCATCAACTGGACCAGCCCGGAGACCAGACCGAGTGCGGTGAGCATCAGCACGATCGACGCCGGCGCCACTCCGCCATGCACGAGCTCGATGGCAAAAGCGGAAAGAACCGCAGCAGCCGGCGCGCAGGGCGCCGTAATCAGCCGGTTGGTGCCGCCCAGGGCGGGCGAGACCAGTCCCAGTGCCGTTGCGCCGAGGATTCCCGCCAGTGCGCCAAGGCCGGCGTAGGCCGGTCCGATGGCAGCGTAAATCGTGACGCCAAAAGCAATCGCCGAGGGCAGCGCGACGAGCATCGCCGCCGTGCCTCCCCAAAAATCGCCGACCAGCTTGTCGTTCCTGAACTTGATCGCCAGTTCCACGGCCAGATATCCTCCTCGCTGAAAGCCAACCGGGCCCAGGCTTGTTCACCTGGGCCCGGTGTAAATCAATACGCGGCAATCAATGCGCGGCGTACGCCGTGCCCCGCGAATACATCGCCGCAGGCACGAGGTCCTCATGAAGTCTCCGGCGAAGCTCGCGCTCGATGTCTTCGGCGCAGTCGGCGACGCTGTCGATTTCCTCGACGACCTGAGCCAGCGGCAGCTTGGCTTCGAGCGACAACTCCTCGTCGGCGAAGATTGTCCGCAGCAGTTGCATCGACACGCGATCCGCCTGGCTCTCATACCAGCTGACGGCGTTCGCCGTATCGCCCGGTGCCCAGGCGCTGCCACGCAGCAACACGGGCCGGCAGGTGTCGACCAGCGCGTCGACCGCCGCGCAGACCTGATCGGTCAGTTCCTGCAGCATCGGCACCATGTGTTCCGGCACTCGCCGCTCGTGGCCGGTAAATCCCGATTCGATGGCAAAACCGGTCACCTGCCGGCGCATCTCGCGCAGCACGCGCAGCACACCACACAGAACAGGCGCGCTGCCGCCAAGCAGCGGAACGAGCATCGGGCTGAGCTTCTCACGCACTTCCATCTGGTCTACCGCATCCTCGATCGCGCGCAAACGCTCGGCAAAGCGTCTCGCCTGGCGCCAGCCGTTGCCGTCCGGTCCACCGCGCAGATGGTTGATCACGGCTTCGCGAAAAATGGCCGTAAGCTCGCCGATCGCCTCGATATGCCTCGTCAGATCCCGTTCGATCAGTGTCGCGGCTACGGGTGTCTCTACCGCTTCGAATAGTGCTTCCATTGTCTTTATCCTAAGTTGGGGGGTCGATCAGACCGCGAGCGGGCTGGCGCCGGATGGGCTCGTGGCGATTGGGGAAAGGTCGAGCTGCGCGCTGGCCGTGCGCTTCCACGGCGCAACCTGCTGGCGGAAGGCGTCGAGCATGCAGCCGAGTTCGGGCAGCAGCGCTTCGCTCTGCTGTTCGAGCCAGCAGCACAGGTCGCCGCGCTGATCATCGGGCAGCGCCTCATCGATCAACTGCACGGCAACCGACAAATCATTCAGGCGACCGAGCACCTCTTGCAGCTCGCTCGCGGCCAGGTGGTATTGGCGCAACGCTTCGCCGGAGAACAGCGGGGCGAAGAACTCGAGCGCGTAGCGCAGGCGCTTGTAGGCGACGCGCAGACGGTGGCGCGCGGCGGCGTCGCCGTCCATCGCTTCGGCCGCCAGCCGGCGTACCTGCTTCGCCCGCTTTTGCAGGCAGCGCGGCGCAAAATCGGCCAGGCGCTGCTCCGTATCCTCGGGCAGATCGAGCAGTCTGGCCGGGAAGTCGAGGAGCAGACGCGAGTAATCCAGCGAACTCAGGGCCTGGCGCGCCGCCTGCCGGTGCATCGCGCAGCGCCGCTGCGCATAGTCGGCGAGCCGGGCAACCTCGGGACTGGCTGGAAAGCGGTCGATGATCGTCGGCAGCGTTTCCGAATTGAACACGTCCCAGTTGCGCGTATCGCCAAGCCGAGCCGCCAGCGCCTGCCAGAGCGGGTCAAAGTCGGCGACGAAATCGGCCGGCAGCAGCGGCTTCCAGACTCTGATCGCCGAGCGCAGGCGGCGAATTGCGACGCGCGCCTGGTGCACGAACTCCGGGCTGTCGCTTTCGCGCACGCCCTGCTCGTTGCTTTGCAGGTGGCGCAGGCAGGCCAGGGCGATCGTGCGGAAACCGCTGATCGTCGACATCCGGCCATCGGTGGCGATCGGCAGCGCTTTCACCGCCTGACGCGGCGCATCGACGCACGCCTGATAACCGCGCTGGATCATGTTCGCCGCTTCCGGATGCAAGCGCAGCTCGGTCTGCAATTTCCCGGCGGTCGAGAAGAGGTCGGCGACCCCACCGGCAACGAGGTCGAGTTCGACCTCGCAGATCGGCTGGCGGCGGCCGGCAGCTTCAATCCAGCCACGGTCGAGCGACAATTCGATGCGCACGCCGTCGCGCGGTTCGAGCAGCCAGGCGCTGCGCGTGAAACTGGTGGTGAACGCGGGCTGCAACTCGTCGCGCAGCGATTCCAGCCACGCGCGCAGGGACTCGTCTTCGACATGCGAGAAGTCGAGTTCGCCGGGCTCGGAAGCGGCTTCCCACTCGGCTGTCTTCGCCTGCCGATGCAGCGGCCGGCCGCAACGACGAACCGACGACAGCCACTCCGAACCGCTCTTGCGATACCCGACGACAACGCGTTCGCGACGCAGTCGCTGGTCGGGCGTGTCGAAGTACGTGCTGACGACGCGCTGACGCGTCGGTGCGGCTTCGCTCAGCAGCGAATGCTTGGCCAGCCGTCCGGCGACGCCCGGCGTCAGCGAAAGATTGAGTTCGTGGTCGAGATTCATGTTCATCGAGGGCCTCCTATGAGTCCTGCCCGGCGCTACGGCCGGTCCAGACTGACCCCGGTCGGGCCGACTTCGGTAGAAACCGGTCATCGGGAGTCAGGCTGCTGTGTACTCGTGGTTTAGCACAAAGCGTGCCACCCTAAAGCGGAGGGAAAGCTGGCTGAAAAATCAATGCCGCGGCGCAGCATGCGCGCCCGTGCGAGGCGCGTGGACGGGTGTAACAAAATGGACAGCACAGCCCGGTCGAAAACCTCGACGAAGGGGCTGAAAACTTTCAGATCAGTGACTTGGCGCGATATCCAGAGCGTTGACAAGATGCCGCAACGTTACACCCTGGACTGCGCCAGGGCCCGCACTGCCCAGTCTGACTGCAACAACGCTGCCCGAACGGAGCCGCGGGCGCCGCAACTCAGGCGCCGGCGTCGGCGTCCGCGCCACGCAGCGCCTGCGCCTCCGCGCGGTCGACTTCGAGGGCAGCGGCAAGGCTCGCCTTGATCGTCTGCAGGAGTTCGCACAAGTGCGCCTGCTGCTCTGGCGCCAGTCCGTGCAGCATTTCGTTGCGACTGCGCAGGACGACCGTCTCGACTTCCACCAGCAGGTGGCGCGCCTGCTCGGTCAGATGGATTCCCCAGACACGCCGGTCGCCAGCAATCGGACGGCGCTCGATCCAGCCGCTCTTCTCGACCTGATCGATCAGCCGGCCGGCGGTCGACTTCTCGATCTCGAGGCGGGCCGATATCTGCGACTGCGACAAGCCTTCCTGTTGCGACAGGATGGCCAGCACCGCCCATTGCGCACGTGTCAGGCCGAGCGGCTGCAGTCTTCGGTCGACCAGCTTGCGCAACAGGCGCGCCGATTCGGTCAGGAGAAAGCCCGCGCCACGCTGGGAGTCATTGATGATCATCGATGCGGCCTCAGTGACGAGCAAGAGATTGACGCCCGCTGGCGCCGTAACTGGCCGGCGATTATCCCAGTTTCACCCGTACGCGGCGAGCACCCCGGCGGCCAGCGCAAGCCGCCGGAAGCGGTGCACAGGCGCCCCCGTGGGCGCGTGCGGCGGCAGCCCGGGAAGCCCGCCGCCGGCACGACGCCGCTTCCGCCAACTCGGCCCGCACAGTTCGTAAGCTTGCTTATATTTGCTTGACTGCCTTTACCGGCGGCTGGTAGCATGTCGGCCGAGAACAGTCCCGGCCGCTGGCGTACGCGTACAGCACGCGCCGCGAGCTCCCACCGACCAATAGAGACCAACCGATGAAATATCTGCCCGAAGTGTTTCTCGCCAATGCCCGCTGGGCCAAGGACATGCGCACCACCGACCCCGGCTTCTTTGCCGGACTGGCCGGCCTGCAGGACCCCGACTACCTGTGGATAGGATGCTCGGACAGCCGCGTGCCAGCCAACCAGATCACCGGCATGAAGCCGGGCGAGGTCTTCGTGCATCGCAACATCGCCAACGTCGTCGTACATACCGACCTCAACTGCCTGTCGGTAATGCAATACGCGATCGATGTGCTCAAGGTCGGCCACATCATCGTCTGCGGTCACTACGGCTGCGGCGGCGTGCGCGCCGCGCTCGAAGGCGCAGCGCTGGGGCTGATCGACAACTGGCTGCGCCACATCCAGGATGTCCGCGACCGGCACGCCGACTTCCTCGCCGCGCTGCCCGACAGCACGGCGCGCTGGCGCGCCCTGTGCGAACTGAACGTGCTTGATCAGGTGCGCAATGTCGCGCGCACGACGCTGGTTGGCGATGCCTGGAAGCGCCAGCAGCCGCTGCTCCTGCACGCCTGGATCTACGGTCTGGAAGACGGCCTGCTGCAGGACCTGCAGGGCTCGCTCAGCCGTGACGACGACGTCGATGAAGTGCTCGCGCAGGCAATAGCCAGACTGCACGCGCGTTATCTGAACACCTGAGCGCCGAACAGCGCGCCGCAGTTTCCACCGGCGGGCAGGCTGGCGCCAGCCAACGAACGAAGGACACCCTCGAATGCCGACGAGAATCTACCTGGTGCGCCACGGCGCCACCGATCTCACCACCGACGACTACTTCGCCGGTTCCTCCGACGTGCCGCTTTCCGACGAAGGCTGCCGCCAGGTCGCACGCCTGGCCGAGCGGCTGAAACGCGAGACTTTCGCCGCCGTCTATGCCAGCCCGCTCAAGCGCACGCTGGAAACCGCGCATACGCTGGCGCAGCCGCACGCCTTGGCGCCGATCACCGAACCGGCGCTGCGCGAGATCGACTACGGCCACTGGGAGGGGCTGCCGCGCGCCCTGGTCGAGACGCGCTTCCCAGCCGAATACGCCCGCTGGCAAAACGATCCCCTGGTCGTCGCGCCGCAGGGCGGAGAATCCGGCGTCAACGTACTCAACCGCCTGTTGCCGGCCATCCGCGCCATCGTCGAACGACATCGCCAACGCACAGTCCTGGTCGTCTCGCACAAGGGAAGCAACCGGCTGCTGATCAGCAGCCTGCTCGGCCTGGACCCGCGCGGCTATCGCGAGCGCCTGGAACAAAGCCCGGCCGCCCTGAACATCATCGAGTTCGCGCCCGAACGGCACGCGCGCTTGTGCCTGCTGAACGACATCGCGCATTATTCCGCCGTAGCAGCCACCAGCCTCCCGCACACCTGAGCCTCCGCCGCGCTGAAGCGGCGCTCGGACAAGGCCGCCGCACCGCGCGTGCGACTGAGACTGCGCCGACCCGGTGGCCGCGCGCCGCGCCAGAGCCCACCAAGCTCGCCATCCCTTGCGGACCACCGGCTGAAGAGACTCGCTCAGCGAAGCAGAGATCCGTCGGCCCACTGCATCCCTGCTACCCAAACGTAGCCCGCACCTTGACGCACTGCTCTGGCATAATTGACCAATGTCAAGTGTGCGCGAGCAAGCGTCCTGCCGGGCGCTGGTCATGCAGACCCCTTGGAAACAAATGAAATACCAGGATGAATACGGACACCCTGAAGGAAGCCATTCGGCGGGAACTGCCGGCCTTATTGCGGGCTGATCCGGACTTGCGCTCCTTTATCCTCGAACTGACCCGCGGAGAATACGCCGACCGGGCAGAAACGCATGATCGATTCCACGAAATCCTGGCTGAGCTGAGGCATGACCGGGAGGAGCAGAGTCGCAAATGGGACGCGATTCATGCCCAACTGAAGGCTGAGCGGGAAGAGCAGAATCGCCGGTGGGACGAACAACGCGACAAGTGGGACGCGAACCAGCAGGAACTGCGGCGGCTACACGAAGAAATCATGGCCCAGGCGAAGAAGGTTGATCGCTCCATCGGCGCGCTGGGCGCACGCTGGGGCAGCCAGTCCGAGAAAGCGTTCCGCGACGCGCTGGCGGGAATTCTCGAGCAGAGCTTCGGCGTGCGTGTGATCAACGTTAACGAGTACGACGACCAGGGCGAGGTGTTCGGACGGCCTGATCAGGTCGAGCTCGATGTCATCATCAGGAATGGCTTGTTGGTAATCTGCGAACTCAAATCGTCGATCGACAAGGCTGGGATGTACAGTTTCGAGCGCAAGGCACGCTTCTACGAGCGGCGGCACCAGCGCACGGCAAATCGCCTGATCGTCATTTCCCCGATGATCGATGCGCGGGCGTACAAGCTGGCGGAGTCGTTGGGGATCGAAACCTATGGTGATTCGATCGAAGTCGAGGCTTTGTAAGCGCGCGCCGGCAAACCGGCTTGAATTGGCAAGCGAAGCGCCGGGAAAACAGGATCGCGAACATGCTCGGTCATTCCATTCCTGGCCCGGCATGCCGCCCGCCGGCGATTTGCCGCCGACCTCACCCCCTCGCTGACCCGCACTGCGCGGGGTTCAGCGCGGCCGGGATGGCCAGTCCTGCATCCTTGTCAACCCGACTACCAGTGCCATCTCGGGTGGCTGAGCCGAGTGCCAGAGTGCACCGCCGAACCAGCCGCACGGCAACGCGCTGATGCGCGACACGCAGAGCCTGTCGTCGGCCGCCTGATGCAGCGCAATCAGCGAGTGCGGCTGCCGTCCAGGCCATGGCGAAATCGCTCGCCAAACCCGACGTAAAGTTCCGCACACATCATCCCGATAAGTAGGAACGTAGGGCGCAACAAGAACTTGAACCTCGCTTGCCGCTCTGGCCGCAGGGCGGGATCAGGAGGACGGATCGACGGCGCTGGCCCGACTTGCCGCCTGCTTGATGGCGTGACTACCTTGATCCGGCGCCAGGTGAACGTCCCGCCCCGGCCGACCTCGCGCGTTCGGCAACGAGGAGCGCCCTTGATGGCTGCCGAAATGTCGCACAGAACAAAGACTGATGAGTTGAACAAGCCTACCCTGGACGAGCTTCCGGGGCGCTCGTCCGACGCACCGCGCCGCCAAGCACCACCCGTTGAACTAAGATGAACTGATGAAAACTGGATCCATCGCCGTCCTCCGTGCGCTCTTGCTGCTCGCCGCCATGTTGCTCGTCACACTGGTTTTGCGCAGTTCGCCTGCCCTCGCCGCCGACACCCGCCCGCCAGTACAGGTCGGCTTCGACGGAGCCTTCGGCGCGACCGGCACGATCACCTCGGAAGCCATCAAGTACGGCCTCGACATGGCGATCGACGAGATCAACGCGGCCGGCGGCGTGCTCGGCGGGCGGCGCATCGAACTCGTGGTCAAGGATAACCGCGCCAACCCGGCGCGCGGCAAAGCCAACATGCAGGACTTTGCTGCGATGCCCGAGGTGGTGGCCGTCTTCGGCGGCGCCTTCAGCACGGTCATGCTCGAATCGCTAGGCGTAGCGCACGAAGCCAGGATCAATCTGCTGTTGCCCTGGTCATCGGCCGACGAACTGATCGCCAACGGCCGCCAGCCCAACTATGCCTTCCGCATCGGCATTCACGACGACCTCTCGGCCCTCGCCATGCTGAGCCGAGCGCGCGAACACGGTTACAAGCGAATCGGCCTGATGGTCGCCAACAGTGGCTGGGGCCGCAGCAACATGAGCGCCTTCGAGCGCCATCTGAAGAAGATGCCCGACATGAAGGTGGTCGGCATCGACTGGCACAATGCCGGCACGACCGGCCTGATCGACAAGTACGACCGTCTGCAGCAGGCTGGCGCGCAGGCGATCATCCTCGTGATGACCGGCCGGGAACTCGGGCCGCTGTTGCGCGAGATCGGCGAGCACCTGGCGGTCAATGGCGCGCCGCCGGTTCTCCCACTCCTGGCGCACGGCGGCGGCGTCGTTGGCTGGCGTCTGTTCGACGCCCACAGCGCCGTGCTCAAACGCATCGATCTGTGCGCCGCGCAGAGCTTCAGCCTCTTCCGCCTCCCGCCGAGCAAAGCCGAAGCGATCGTCGCCAAAGCGCGCAAGGCCTACGGCATCGACCTCTACAAGGACTACGACGGCCCAGTCGGTTTCGCCAACGCGTACGACCTGATGCACATTCTGGCCCGCGCCATCGACCTCGCCGGCAGCGCCGAACGCAGCAAGGTGCGCGACGCGCTGGAGAACGTGCGCAACTACGATGGCCTGATGCGCCGCTACGCGCGCCCCTTCGAGCCCGGACGCCATGAGGCCGCCAGCCTGGCGCAGATCGTGTTCACCCGCTTCCGCGCCGATGGCGTGCTGGTGCCGGCGGACGGCGCCGGCGCATCGCGCCATCCGCCGCTGTCCAGGCCGCGATGACACTCGTCCCGCGCACGGCGCTGGCCGTTGCCACGATCACCATCGCGCTGTTGATCGTGGTCGGCCTGGTGTCGTTCGTCGCCATGCGCGACAAGACCACCGAACTGCTGCTGCGCGCCGAGATCGATACCGCGCAGCTTGCCGCGGTGCGCCTCGAAGAGCGCCTGCGGCGCCTGCACGATACCGCCGAATCGGTGGCGACCAACCCGATCGTCACCAACGCGCTGCTCGACAGCGCCGGTCGCGAAGCCTACCTGCTGCCGCTCTTGCGCGCCTCGGTCCCGGCCGACACGAAAAACGCGGTGATCGCACTGACCGACTTCTCGGGCCAGATCGTACACAGCTCGGCACGGCTCGCCCAACAGCCCTCCGAAGAGCGCGCCTGGCTCGCCTCGGTGATCGACAGCGGCCGCGCTGCCGCCCGCCTGCGCCTGCGCCCGAACGCGCCGCCGGGAAGTGCCACGCCAGGCCGGCCGGCCGGGCTGGTGCTCGCCTGGCCGGTCGTTTTTCCGCCGACGCAGGCGGTGGAAGGCGTGGCCGTCGTCGACGTGCCGATCGAGGACATCCTGATCAGCCGGGTAGCCACCCGCCAGATCGAGATCGTGCAGGACGCCGAAGCCGGACAGGCGGAAAGCGTGCTCTTGCGCGCCGATCAGATCCTCGTGCCGCTGCGCCTCAGCGCGCCGCTGAATGTCCTCGAGCTGGCGGTGCGCACGCGCGTCGACCGCGGCGCGATCGACGAGGCGATCAGCGCGCTGCAGATCCGCTACCTCTGGCTCGGTGTCGCGCTCACCGGGCTGACCGCCGTCGCCAGCGCATTGGCTGCACGCCGCCTGCTGCGCCCCTTGCGCAGGCTCGCCCAGGCCACCCGGCGAGTGGTCACTGCCGCGTCCTATGAGCGGCGTTTCGACAGCGGCGGCAGCGGCGAGATCGCGGCCCTCGACGAGGCCTTCAACGCCATGATGGAGCGCCTGCAGCAGGCCGCCGAACGCGAGCGCGCGACACAGGAAAAGCGCTTCCGGACCGTTGTCAACAGCGTGCCCGACGCCATCGTCACGCTCGATGGCGCGGGCCACATCGAAAGCTTCAGCCCGGCCGCCGAGCGCATCTTCGGCAGCCGCGCCGACACCTGGATCGGCCAACCGGTGCTCGGTCTGGTCGCCGAAAACGACCGCGCCGCGCTGGCCATGCGGCTTCAGAACGAAATGGGTGAATCCGGCGCCACCGGCGAGATCCGTGGCCGCCGCAGCAACGGCAACGTCTTCCCGATGGACTACTCGGTCAGCGCCATCGAACTGGAAGGCGAGCGCCACTTCGCCGCAACCTTCCGCGACATCACCGCGCGCAAGGACGCCGAGGCGGCGCTACGCCGACTGAACCAGGAACTCGAACTGCGCGTCGCCGAGCGCACCGCCGAACTCTCCGCCGCCAAGGAACTGGCCGAGGCGGCGAACAAGGCAAAAAGCGTCTTCCTGGCCAACATGAGCCACGAGCTGCGCACGCCGCTCAACGCCATCATCGGCTTTGCCGAACTGATGCGGCGCGACGCGCGCAGCGGTCGCGCGGCGCTCACGCCCAGCCATTGCGAACGGCTCGACGCCATCCATCACGGCGGCGAGCACCTGCTCGCGCTGATCAACGAAGTGCTCGACCTGTCCAAGATCGAAGCCGGCAAGGCAAGCTGCAACCTGGACGACTGCGATCTCGACGCGCTGCTGATCGCCGTGCACGAACTCTTCCGCCAGCGCGCGACGCAGAAAGCTCTCGCGCTCGACGTCGTGCGCCACGACGATACGCCGCGCTACGTGCGTACCGACACGGCCAAGCTGCGCCAGGTCCTCATCAACCTGCTCGGCAATGCCGTGAAATTCACCGAGCGCGGCCACGTCGCACTCTCCGTCAGCCGTGCGCCGGACCCACCGCAGCCACCACAACCGCTGAAAGCAGCCGATGCACCGAACGCGGCGGGACCCCCGGCAGCGCCGGCCGAAGCGGCAGCGGCCAACCCGTTAGCCGGCGCCTGGCGTTGCCGGCTACGCTTCACCGTCGTCGACAGCGGCCCGGGAATCGCGCCCGACGAGTGCCAACACATCTTCCAGGCCTTCGCACAAACGCACTCCGGGATGCTCGCGCAGGAAGGCACCGGGCTGGGGCTGGCGATCAGTCGGCAGTACGTCCGCCTGCTCGGCGGCGACATCACGCTCGACAGCGAACCCGGCCGGGGCAGCCGCTTCTCCTTCGATCTCGACCTGGAAGCCGGTGCCGACGCAGGCTCAGCGCACGGCCGGCGCGTCATCGTCGGGCTGGCGGCCGGACAGCAAGCCCCGCGGATACTCGTCGTGGACGATCACCAGTCGAACCGCACGCTGCTCGTCCAGTTGCTCGCGCCGCTCGGCTTCGCGGTCGAGGCCGCCGCCGACGGCGAGCAAGCACTGCGCTGCTGGCGCGAATGGCAGCCCGACCTGATCTGGCTCGACATCCAGATGCCCGGCCTCGACGGACACGCGGTGACGCGCCAGATACGCGCCGCGGAGGGCGAGCGGCGCACGATCATCCTGGCGATCACCGCCTGCGCCTTCGACGGACAACGCGAAGAGATCCTGGCTGCCGGCTGCGACGGCTTCCTCAGCAAGCCCTTCGTTCCCGACGAACTGCTCGAAGTGATGGCACAGCATCTGGGCATCGCCTACGTGTACGCCGAGGGCGGCGCACCCGCACGGCCAGCCTCGGTGACCTCGACGAGCTCGCTGACGCCCGCCACCCGCCTTTTCGACCTGCCAGCAGAGTTGAAGGAAAGCCTGCGCGACGCCGTCCTCTGTCTCGACACACAGCGCACCGCCGAAATCATCGAGTCGATCGCCGCGCTCGATTCCGAACTGACCGCCTGGCTGGCGCGCGAAGCGCAGGAAATGCGCTACGAGCACTTGCTCGACTGGTGCGAACGAGCCCTCCAAGCAACGCCGGCTGCATGCTCGCTCCTCGTCCCGAAAGCGCCCGGACTGCCGTCATCCGCCGAGGACAGCGGCGAGCAGAGCCAAGCGTAGTCGACAGCCGGCTCAGGACTGGCAAGCGCCTGCGCACCACGCGCCCAGGCGCGCTCTCGCGGGGCCACTGGCCAGGCCACATCTTAGGTTCGTGGCCATCGAGGAGTGGGCGAAGGAGAAAGTGGAGTGGCTGCGGAAATACTTGAAGCTTGAGTCGGGTATTCCGTGTCATGACACCTTCGGACGGGTCTTCGCAGCGACTGCTCCGGACGAGTCTGGTGCGGCGTTCCTGCGCTGGGTGGGCCAGGTCGTACCGCCGTTGGCGCAAGGGAAGGTCGTCGCGATCGATGGTAAGACGAAGCCGTCGATCCGGCAAAGTGGAGGTCACGCCCTTACATCTGGTCAGCGCGTCTGCCGCTCAAGCGGGGTTGGTCCTGGGACAGCGCGCGGCCGCCGCGAAGTCGAACGAGAAGACCGCCATTCCTGAATTATTGGTGAGCTTGGCCCTGGAAGGCTGCATCGTCACAATCGACGCCATGGGCACTCAGCCAAACATTGCGCAAGTCATGCGCGACCGCGGTGCCGACCATATCCTGCCAGTCAAGGACAAGCCAGGCCGCCCGCCGGCCTGGCGCGGTGCGCGCCGCGCCAGGCCGCCTTGCCGTTCTCAGTCGCGCCCGATGTCCGGCTTGCGCCGGAAAGCGAGGCGGCTGGCGGCCGCCCGGCTCAGCGTCAGGAGCAGCAGGCCACCTAGCGCGAGGGGCAGCGAAGCGGGTTCGGGTACCGTCGCTAGGGCAAGCCGACCGATTTGCCGATGGGCGGTAGCCGATGGATGCAGGTCGTCGGAAAAGGCGGAGACGCTGCAGTTGTTGCCGGCGGTGGAACCGGGAACGAAGTAGAAGCCTGGCGCCACCGGGTTGATGCACGGCGTATCGACGTTGCTGATGCCGTAGGTGGCGCCGCCGTTCGTACGCGCGTCGTTGACCATCGCTTCGTTCAAGCCGTAAAGATCCATCAGCTTGATGTCGAGGTCGATCCCGAAGCTGGTGTTGAACAAGGCATCGACGCCCGCTGCCTTGCTGGCCAGGGCGGCGTTGAAATCCAGGGTCACCTCGGTCGACGCGGCTTTCTTGCCAGCGCCGCCCGGCGCCCCGTCGAGCGCCGCAGCCTCGGGCGTCTTGCCCAGATCAGGCAGGCTGGAGAGCAGGAAATGGCGTGCCCCGGCCTGCGCAAGCAAGGCCACCGCGGTGCTGATGCCTTGTGCCACGCTGTCCGCCGCCGCGGCGCGCGCCGCGCTGTCGGCCGGCGTCGTTCCGAAGTTCGCGCTGCGCACATCGCGCAAGTCGTTGGCGCCGGCAATGACGACGTACAAGGCATCGCGATCCGCCGCACGGGTGAGCGAGTTGACGAAGGCCGAGCCGTTCCAGGCGACAAGCTGCCCAAGCAGACCGGTCGTCGCTCCCGCGCTGCCACCCAGGCCGGTACGCGCTCCGCCGAATGCATAGTTGCTGCCGACCGCCTCGCCGGGCTGCGCCAGCGAGACGACGCCCGTTGAAGTCAGGATGCGCTGCGTCGCTCGCGCGCTGTCGGCCAGACCGAGTCCCTCAGCCAGATGTTCGGTCCATACCGGCCCGTTCGAGAAGCGCCCAGGCGAGCCTGTAAAGTTTGGAAACAGCGGCGCGCCAACCGCCCTGGTCAATGACAACACGTTTCCGGTGTCGGACAGGCTGTCGCCGAAGAACACGACATCAGTGTAGCCCGCGTGCACTTGACCGGAGAAACCGATGGCGCAAATCAAGGACGCGCCGAGCGCCCGTCTGTACAGTTTGGCAAGCATCTATTGATCTCCTCTGGTTGGGATACCGCCTGCTCCCTGGTCGACCGGCGGCGGTAAGCTGAAGCAAGAAATATTCCGCTCACCTGTGCCGCGGCTAATAGACTACTTTTACACGCTTTCGTTGGCTGTACGCAGGACGCTGGCAAGTTCACGTGTAAAAAATGTCGACAGGTGTGCGCACCTACGCCGACAACGAGTGGCCAGCGCGGACAGCGAGTTTGACACTGCGTTGGCCTAACCTGACCTATACTTGTTCTGACGGCTGTGTTGCGCAGCGGGCGCCCAGCCGTAGAAAGGAAATGAAGCTGCGCGCACGTGGCGGCCAATGGAGATGACCTTGATTTGCGTCGGATGGCGTGGCGCCGCCCGCAAGCTTGCCGGCTTGCCGATCCCTGGAGGCGCTTCGGGCGATCCCCATGGATAGCGTCGTACGGCTCGAAGCACTAGCCGCTTTGCCTTCCGAGCGCGGCTTGCGAGTCGGCGAAAGCGAAGCTTCCGCCGACTCGAAATGGCGCGCCTTGCCGCGCGTTCTGCTGCCGCTTGCCAGTATCGTACTGGGCACCTTCTTCGGCGCAGGTTTCCTGCTCTGGCAGCAGGAACAGGAACACCTGGTCCAGGAGGCGACGGCAAGAGGCGGAGCGGTGCTGCACGAGTTCCGCACCGACGTGGCCAGCCAGGCAGCCGCTCTGAGCATGACGGCCGACACGCTCAGCGCTTCGCGCGAAATACGCAACGGCCTGAGGGCCGGCGACGCGCGCGCCCTGCTGGCGTTCTTACCCTTTCCCACAACCCGACAGCAGACGGTAGCGCTATGGTTTGTTCCTGCAGGAAGAAGGGCACGATGTGCGT
>NZ_JAVMKF010000100.1:0-5928 GCF_031732815.1 Accumulibacter sp.
AAGGCAAGTCGGACATCCCGACCCGCCTGTGGATCGCCCCGCCGACCAAGATGGACGCCCTCATCCTCACCGAAGAAGGCTACTACAGCGTTCTCGGCAAGGCTGGCGCCCGCATGGAAATGCCGGGCTGCTCGCTGTGCATGGGCAACCAGGCGCAGATCCGCAAGGGCTCGACCGCCATGTCGACCTCGACCCGCAACTTCCCGAACCGTCTCGGCATCGACACCCGCGTCTATCTGGGTTCCGCCGAGCTGGCCGCGATGTGCGCACTGATGGGCAAGATCCCGACCGTGGCCGAGTACATGGAGCTGATCCAGGTGGTGAACGCCAAGGCCGCCGACATCTACCGCTACATGAACTTCGACCAGATCAAGGATTTCGTCGAGGTCGCGCAAACGGTCGAAATGTAAGCCTGGAGAGAGGCTGCGTAGCGTCTGACGCTACGCAACGGCCCCCGCCCGCTCGGTGCATCCGAGCCGCGGGGGTTTTTTTTAGGCTAGGAATTTGTCTGCGGCTCTGATGGCCAGAGCTTCGATCGTGAGTGACGGAGACTCTCCACCGCCACTGCTGGGAAAGACGCTGGCATCGCAGATGTACAGGTTTTCCCAAGTGTGGCTCTGGCAATGTGCATCGACGACCGAATCGCGTGCATCGCTGCCCATGCGGCATGTTCCGAAAACGTGGGTCGAGCTGAAAAAATCGGCCGTGCCGTATTCTTCTACCAGCTCGGATACGCCGGCGGCGCGCAGGATTTTTCTGCAGGTGGTGGCCATGAAGCGCAGTCGCATGATCTCCTGTTCGCCGAGCCACGAATGAATGCGAGCGAGAGGAATTCCGTGGGCATCCTTTTCCCTTGGATCGAGGTCGACGAAGGTCCTTGCATTCGGCAGGAATTCCCCCATGGATCCAACAGAGACTGCGTGGCCGACTGTCAACCGCATCTTTTGCTTGTGCTGTGTCCCCCAGCCCTTGATGACCCTTTGGGCGTAGGCGATCGGCCCGTTCATTTCGGCCTCGTGGATCGCGGATGAAAAACGGCAGCCGCCGCGAACCCCGGGAATGCTGTCGGGTTTGTTGAAATCCCAGCAAATTGAATCGGCGGGCAAGCCCATGAAGCTCCGGATGTCATCGCTGACAATACCGGTGCTCACCCAGCCCAGGCTTTCCATGAGATTCCTGCCGACCATTCCCGATTCGTTCGCAACCCCGTTGGGCGCGTAGGAACTGGCGGAGGCCAGCAGCAGCCGGGGAGTTTCAATTGCACCACAGGCGATCACGAGGTGCTTGACGGGCAGGCGGTGCAGTTGTCCCTCCCTGTCACGTACTTCGACGTGAGAGGCGCGGCGGCGCTCGGTGCTGACGATGCGGGTCACCGTGGATTCGGGAAGCACGGTGCAGCGTCCGGTGCGCAGCGCCTTACGGATGAAAGTGACGTCGACCGAGCCCTTGTCCTGGCGCGGACAGCCGCGGGTGCAATTGCCACAGTAATTGCATTGAGGTCGATCGTCGTAGGGACGAGACAGGGCGGCTCTGGCGTTGGCTTCCCACTTCAGGTTGAGCGACTTGGCGCCTTTCTTAAGTAGGCGGGAGGCGGGGGAGAGTTCATGCGCCGGGAGAGGGTAGGGGGTGCTGCGCCATCGATCGCCCGTGTCGCGGGGGCCCGCAACACCAATGATCTGTTCTGCTTTGGCGTAATAAGGTTCAAGGCCGGCGTAGTCGATCGGCCAATCCGCAGCTTCGCCGAAGCGGGTGCGCATCATCATGGCCTCGGGGTGAAGCCGGTGTGCCTCACCGGTAAAGTGCAGTGTCGAGCCACCAACGCCGCGAACGTGATGATAGCCAGTGCCGGCGGGCAACCGGATTGCTCCTGGATTGAGTGCGCCACGCACGCTATTCCAGGATCTGAGATCGTTCCATTCGCTTTCAATCGCCTGCATCGGCGCAAAGGACTGACGCCCCTTGCTGCCTGTCTTGGGCGGCAGCGGGCGCTCCCACTTCTCGGTATGTAGCAGGTAGTCCTTATCGGGGTCGAAGGCCGGTCCAGCCTCAATGACCAGGACGCGGAAGCCCCTGTCGGCAAGGCGCCAGGCCATGGCTCCGCCGCCGGGGCCGGACCCGACGACGGTGACATCGAATGCGGCAGCGTCAATCAACGAATATAGTCCGGATACCCTGCTGGTTGCGGCGGTCGATCAATGGCGAGGCCGCGCCAGGCGAGAGAGTTGGCATAGTAGGCGGCGAAGCAGTGGTCGCGTAGCTGGTCGAAGAGTGCTCGCGGCAGACTGTCACCAGGCATTTCGGACATTCTTTGCAGAAAGCTGTTCTTCGACTCTGCGTTGAGTGCCGCAAATCCCCGATTTGTCTGTCCGTCAATCCAGCGAAAGCCGTTCACCAGCAACTGCCTCAGCTCTGGCTCGTCCATCGCTTTTCTGGTCAATGTCAGGTGGACGCCCACTGCGGATGCTGATGGACCGAATTCATCGGCTGGCACCAGGGTGTCGACAAAGGCCGCCAGTGCATCGGTTGGCAGTGCCGATACTGCAGCGTCTTCCGAGCAGGCGACACCGCCAGCAGCGGCCAGGGTGGCAAGCAGGGCGAGAAAGTGGCGCCGCGACAGCGCGGGAGTGCTGTCCGAAGATCCTGCTGCGTCGCTCAGGGGCCATGAAACTAGCTTGGTGTCGAACGGCGGTTTCATTTCAATTGCTGCTGACTGTTGGAGAAACGACGTATGGTGAACGGCATAGAGCTTCGCAAGCCTGAGGCGACATTCCCCTCTGCTTCGACGAGAAGGGTATATTAAATCCTTTGACTCTTGCGAATGTGCGCTGCACGTACAGATTCTCCGGAGAACGATATGGCCATAAGGACGCTTCTGCTCAAGCTCGCCATGCTCCTGGCGCTGATGCATGTTTCATGGTGCGTGCGAGCGCAGGATGCGGGTGCGTTCGTGCGTTTTTCCGGATCAGTGTCGATTGTGGGTGCGGACAATAAAGTTCGCGTCGCTTCGGCAAACAACAAGATACATTCCGGAGACACGGTGAGCACCGACGCGCGCAGCGAAGCGGTGGTCAAAATGGCAGACGACTCTATCGTTGCGCTACGGCCCAATACGCAATTTCGTTTTACCGAGTATCGCTACGAGGAAAAGTCCTCCGACAAGTCAGTTGCTACGCTCCTGCGTGGTGCGGTGCGCCTGATCACGGGCTTGATCGGCAAGGCGAACAACAACAATGTCTCGGTTCAGGTGAGCACGGCGACAATCGGTATTCGGGGCACCGACTTTGAGGTTGTTCTTCTCGAGGAAGGGAGCAACGAGGGGCGCGCCGGCGTCTATAGCACCGTGAATGAAGGCGCGACCCATGTGAAGTTGGTCAGCGGTGAGGAGGTCGACGTTAAGACGAACCAGACGGCCTTCGCCCCTGAGAAGCCCCTGCCAGGCGAGCCGCCGCTACAGTTGCTCGATTCCCGTCCGGTTTTTATTCGAGGCGGTGCCTTTGATTCCATGATGCGCCAGGTGACCGGGCAGTCGATGCGCGCCATCCAGAACATGCGACGCTAGGACGTGCCGGCTTCAGAGGCAGGACTGTTGACGCAGGTGGATCCATTGTTGCGCCCAGCAGCACTCGTGATCGAAATCTTTCAGTTCGACGATCCGGCTGTTCGGTACCTGTGCCATGTAGGTGGCAAGCGATTCGCGTGGCACGACGGTGTCGCGCAGGCCACTGAAGTGTGTCTGCCGAATGTTGGCAAGTGCTTGAGTCTGCGTGGCGGGATTGTGCGATGTGCGCAATGACGACACGCCAACTGTGGCCGCCCACCGTTGCGTATCGAGCGGTGCAGCGATGGTTACGAGACAGGACGTGTCCTTGCGGCGTGCGGCAAGCAGCGCCGCCATGGCACCCCCACCCGAGTATCCGACGAGGGCAATTTCACGCGCGCCACTCGCCTGCTTCAGGCTGTCGACCATGCGGTCCACCATCTGGACCGCCTTTTCACTGAAGCGGCCATGTGTCCATAGGGCGGGATCGCAGTTACGCAAATCATCCGTCCGCATGTGCTGACACGGCCGGCCGATATAGGCGACGAGCGGAGAAGGGTCGACTGACGCCATTCGGATAACCAGCGGCACGATCGGGGTTGGATCGCGCGGCGGTTGCTCGGCCGACGGCCATGGCGCACCGTCGCCTTCAAGGTAGAGTGTCAGCCGCTGGTCAGTGGTGGCAGTGAACGGTGTTCGGACGTAAGCCTGAAGGGGTTCGCCGGGCAGGGTAAACGGTTGGAAGCCGGCGGCGCTGGCGAGAGCGCTGGTGCGTTCTGCCGGTGACTGAATCAGCGCACATGCCGCACCAAACAACAAAACCGGAGCAGCAACCGACCGGTACAGCCAAACTGCTCGCACTCGCCGCTTCCAGGTTCGGGTACTCGCGTTGGGACTGCTAGAAATACATCCCCACGTTCAGCATGGCCGCGTCATTCTTCATGTCGCTACGGCCGCGTTCGGTGGTCAGTTGCAGTCCGCCATAGAGTGCCCCACGCGATCGGTACTGGATACCGAGCGTGGCCTGCACCGCGTTTTTGTCATTGGATGGCGTTTGACCGGAAACCGTACCCTGCGTCGGCAGTCGGGGGTCGTAGATGTAGGTCAGCCCTGCAAAGGGCATCCAGGCCCCGGCGTCGTAGGCAATTTCGCCGCCCACGCGAATCTGAGAGGCGCTCGTGTCCGAGCCGCTGATGAAGGTGCCGTTGGACAGGGTCTGGCTGCTCTGCTTGTCCCGATAATATGAAATGCCGGTTCGGCCTGTGAAGGCCCAGTTGCCCAAGATCCTGTTGTATTCAAGGCCAAGGTTTGCAAGTGTCGTGTCACTGCTGTTTCTGCCGGTGACTGCAATCCCGTTGGTGTTGTCGAACGATTTCAGGTTGCTGTGTCCAAAGCCCAGGCCGGCATTAACCGCCCAGTTGCTGTTAAGGGGATAGAGCAGATAGGGCGAGACGGTGATGCCATCGGAACTGAATTTTCCACCGTTGAATTTTGTATCAATGCGGGCACTCGTGTCCGCCAAAGCAACGCCAAGAACGGCCTTGTTGCCAAAAGTGTAGTCAACACCGATTAGGCCGGCTCTTACCGGGCCGTCCGATTTCAGCGGATTGAACGAGGTCCCAACATTGGCTTGCGCAGCGGAAACCCAGCCGTTCCAGGATGCCGTCTCTCCTGCAGACGCAGCCTTACCGGTGTCGCCATCGCCGGAGAGTGCGAAGCGCGTGCCACCAGGGGCGTTGGCCTGACGCCCGAAACCTGACTTGAAATATGTGCTGACGAATTCGATGGCCTGCGTGATGGTTGCGTAAGTTCCCGAACTCAATACCTGCCGCAGGAGTTCGGCATTGGAAAGACCGCATGGATATCCGCTGCAGGCCGTCGAGTAAGTTGGCGGCGGCGGCGGCGGCGGACCGCCCGCCCACGCATTTTTTACGAAAAATAAACTGACGATTGCCGCAGCTGCGACAAATCGCAGGATAGGCCAACTGAGTTTTGTGACGGAAGTGGATGACATGCCTGATCCGTTCATCAATAAGGGTTGCGCCTGATTTTCCTCCTGTAGGGCAGAGGGATGACTGGTTTTTTGTACCTCAAGAAGATTGGCAAGTTTGCGTGTTGTCCAATCGCAACACTTCTGCTTGCAGGTCAATGGCAGGAAATCCTCATAATTGAGAACCGGTTTCGAGGGGCCAGGAAATACGTTCGGCTTTGGCGTTTTTTCGGATGGCCGGGCATGGGCGATGACAGGAGTCGGGAGTTTGTGGGCGTCGACGCCTGATAGCGATCGATCGCTTTGCGATTGCGGCGGGGCTCATTTGTTTTCATCTCCCTGTCTTTCCGGAATCCGCTGCGGCGTACTTGATGGGTAGGGAATGAAAGGCTGACAATTG
>NZ_JAVMKF010000101.1:0-5908 GCF_031732815.1 Accumulibacter sp.
CCGGCGGTGTCGACCGAGTACATCCAGTCCTACCCGCCGACCTATCGCAGCTACTATCCGGCGCATCATGGCTTGCGACGCACGGTGCGGCAGATCATTCTGGACTTCGACTGGCAACGGCCTTTCGCCAACCTTGATCGCGACATCGATTACATCATGCGCTCGACCCGGCAGCGCTTGGGCGAGTGGCCCGCGCCGGAAGCCAATGCGCAGATTCAGGTTCTGCACTCTGCCTTCTACCGCAACAAGGGGGCCTACGTCTTTGGCAAGGCGATCAACGGCCACGACGAGTACCCCTTTGCGATGCCGGTTCTGCACGATGCGCAAGGCAAGCTTTACATCGACACGATCCTTTTCGATAGCGGCTTGATCAGCGTCCTCTTTTCGCTTTCGCGCGCCTACTTCATGGTCGACATGGAGGTTCCTTCGGCCTACGTGCAGTTTCTGCGCAGCATCATGCCGCACAAGCCGCCGTCCGAACTGTATACGATGCTCGGTCTCGGCAAGCAGGGCAAGACGATGTTCTTCCGTGATCTGAAGGAGCACCTGCGCCATTCGGAAGACCAGTTCATCATTGCTCCGGGAATCGCCGGTCTGGTCATGCTGGTGTTCACGCTGCCGTCGTATCCCTACGTCTTCAAGCTGATCAAGGATGTTTTTGGCGCCAGCAAGGAGATGGACCGCGAAACGGTGAAGCGCAAGTATCTGCTCGTCAAACAGGTCGACCGCGTCGGGCGCATGGCCGACACGCTTGAGTTCTCGCAGGTAGCGTTGCCACGTAAGCGTTTCTCACCGGAACTCCTGGCGGCGCTGCGGACGCTGGCGCCGTCGCTGCTCGAAGACGAAGGCGAGAATCTGGTGATCAGGCATCTGTATATCGAGCGCCGCCTGACGCCGCTCAACCTCTACCTCGACTCGGCAACGCCGGCACAGATCGACCATGCCGTGCTTGAGTATGGCAACGCGATCAAGGAACTCGCCTGCGCCAACATTTTTCCCGGCGACATGCTGTGGAAGAACTTCGGCGTGACGCGCTACAACCGAGTGGTCTTCTACGACTACGACGAGATCGAGTACATGACCGACACCAACTTCCGCGTCATTCCAGAAGCGCCTTATCCGGAAATGGAAATGTCCGGCGAACCCTGGTATTCGGTCGCCAAGAACGACGTTTTCCCGGAAGAATTCGCCAGCTTTCTGCTCGGCTCGCCCAAGGTCCGCTCGGCCTTTCTCAAGTATCATCGCGCCTTGCTTGACGTGCGGTTCTGGCGCACAGCACAGGAACGGATTCGCGCTGGACATGTCGAGGACTTCTTCCCCTATCCGGAGGAGCTGCGTTTCTGCAAGGTTTTTTCGGCGGTTGGCGAGGTCTGAAGGGTCGCCGGAAGAGGCAGTATGCGCGGCCTCGCCGCCTGCCGGATTGTTGCGCCGGAGCGCCGATGTGGGTTGGCGCTGGTCTTACCCGGACGCCGAGGGGCTTGATGCTTGAGAGCGAGAGTAATGAAGAAGCTTCATTTTTCCCTGGTTGCCCTGCTCGGTCTGGCGGCTGCCTGGCCGGTGGCGGCGCAGGACGATACGTTGGCGCGCAATCTGGTGGCCACCTGCGCCAACTGTCACGGCACCGACGGTCATGCGGTCAAGGCTTCAGGCATGGAAGCACTGGCCGGCGCCGATGCGGCGAAGACGCTGCAAAAACTGCACGAGTTCAAGTCGGGCGTGCGGCCGGCAACGGTCATGCAGCAGATCGTCAAGGGCTACACGGACGAGGAACTGGCGTTGATCGTCGGCTATCTGGCGCGCCAGAAATAGGCGTCTCGATGCGCCAAGTCAGGAGGAGGGAAGATGGCGACGAATGATCGCGATCGCCGGCGCTCGTTCATCAGGCAGGTCGGGACAGTCGCCTTGGCCAGCGTGTTGCCGGCGTGCGCTGGCCGCCCCTCGACAGCGACGCGTGCGCACGTTGTGGTCGTTGGCGGCGGTTTCGGTGGAGCGACTGCCGCGCGCTATTTGCGCTTGTGGAGCGAAGGGTCGGTCGACGTGACGCTGGTCGAGGCGAACCCCGAGTTCGTCTCGTGTCCGCTGTCGAATCTGGTGCTTGCTGGTGAGCGGAAGCTGGCTGATCTGAGCTTTTCTTACGACGGCCTGCGACGACGCGGCGTGCGCGTCGTGCACGACACGGTGATTTCACTCGACCCAGTCCGGCGCTCGGTGGGCTTGTTTGGTGGCGAGCGGATAGACTTCGATCGGCTGCTCCTGGCGCCGGGGGTCGATTTCGCTTATGAAGACCTGCCCGGCCTGCAGGCTGCGGCGGCTCGCGAACATGTCCTGCACGCCTGGAAGGCGGGCCCGCAGACGCTCGCCTTGCGCCGCCAACTGGCGGCGATGCCCGACGGCGGGGTCTATGCGATCACCATTCCGCTGGCGCCCTATCGCTGCCCGCCCGGGCCGTACGAACGGGCGAGCGTGGTTGCCGCGTACCTGAAGGCACACAAGCCGCGGGCCAAGATCCTGGTGCTCGACGCGAATGCCGAAATTGTTTCGAAGAAGGCGCTGTTCGCCAAGGCCTGGGCCGAACTCTATCCCGACATCATCGAGTACCGGCCGAATTGCGAGCTGCGCGATGTGCATGCTGCGACGCGCACGGCCATCCTCGACTTCGAGCAGGTGCGCGCCGACGTGCTCAACGTCATTCCCAACCAGCGTGCCGGTGAATTGGCGCGCGTGGCTGAACTTCGGCTGATCAATCAGCGTTGGGTCGAGGTCGACTGGCGGTCGATGGAATCGACCAGCCACCCGGGGATCCATGTCGTTGGCGACGCCATTTTCGCTGCCCCGGCCATGCCGAAGTCCGGTCATCTCGCCAACCAGCAAGGAAAGCTGGCGGTGGCGGCGATTCTCGAACTGCTCGCCGGGCGCTTGCCCAGCCCGACGCCGCTGCTGACCAACACCTGTTACAGCTTCATCGACGCGCGCAACGCCGTGCACGTCGCATCGGTGCACCGTTACGATGCCGGGCAGAAGACGATGTTGCCGGTCGCCGGCGCGGGCGGCCTGTCGGCGATGCGCAACGAGTTCGAAGCGAAGATTGCCTCGGCCTGGGCGCTCAACATTTGGGCGGACACGCTTGCCTGAGCGGTCGTCGCAGTCCTTCACCGGACTGGATCTGCCGAGCTCGGCGCAGATAAGTATTTCTGATGCGGATTGATGATAAGATTTTACATTGTTCGCGGCGCCCCCCCACTGCGGAGCCACACTGCCTGATTCCGAGGACTTCCCATGAATATGGCCGACCTTTTCCAGTGGTCCAACGAGTTCAATATCGATATCCAGGAAATCGATGAGCAACACAAGGTGCTGGTTGGTTTGCTCAACGAATTGCACCGCGCAATACGCGAGCATCATGGCAAGGCGACCTCGCGCGAGATCCTCAAACGGCTGGCCGAATACACGCGCACGCATTTCCTGCTCGAGGAAAGCCTGATGCGCCTGACGCACTACCCGGGCTTCGAGCTGCACAAGCAGCAGCACCAGGAACTGATGACCCAGGTCGACGCCCTGCAGACCAAGCTTGAGCGCGAGAACGCGGCGATCAGTTTCGAACTTCTGCACTTTCTGAAGAACTGGCTTGTGCAGCATATTAACGACAGCGACAAGCGTTTCGGCATGCATTTCCACAAGGCGGGTCTGGTCTCCTACGCAAAATGGACGGCCGAGGTGGAAACGACGATGAAGAAAAAGAAGTGGTGGTGGAAGTTCTGGTGAAACGGGCGCAGGCCGCCGGTAAGCCGCGCAAGGCGGGCTGCTGGGTCGGGTATAATTGCACTCTATCGGCAGTATTCTGAGTGTCATGAAGGAAGTTGGCCATGGGCAATCGTCTCTCCAAGATCGTCACCCGCACCGGTGATGCAGGCTCGACCGGCCTCGGCGACGGCTCGCGCGTCGGCAAGGACAGTCTGCGCATCGAGGCGATGGGTCAGGTCGATGAACTGAACTCGACGCTCGGGCTGCTGCTGTGCGAAGACCTGCCGGCGGAAATCGCGCACGCGCTGGTCGGCGTTCAGCACGACCTGTTCGACCTCGGCGGCGAGTTGTGCATTCCGCGCATGCAGATGATCGGCGCGGCGCATGTCGAGCGACTGGAGAATCTGGTCGAGCAGTTCAATGCCGAGCTGGCGCCGCTCAAAGACTTCATCCTGCCCGGCGGTACGCGTGCTGCTGCGCTCGCTCATCTGGCGCGGACCGTCTGCCGGCGCGCCGAACGCCAGATCGTTCGCCTGGCGGCCAGCGAAGAGGTCTACGAGTTCGCGCGCAAGTATCTGAATCGCCTGTCCGACCTGCTGTTCGTTCTGGCCCGCGCCGTGAACAAGGCGGCCGGAAGGGACGATGTGCTGTGGATACAGCGCAAGAACCGGGGCGACAGCGCTGACGCCTGAGGGCGGGTCAGAAAATCGTTCCGCGGCGGCCAGGATAAGCGGTGCGTGACACTGGACGGCCGATGATCACAGGCTGCGGCCGGCAAGAGCAGCCAGTTGTCCGAGCAGACCGAGAATGGCCGCGCCGAGCAGCGTGGCGCAGATCGACTTGCTTCGACTGACGCCAAAGCTGAAGCGAAAGGCCCCCCAGGCGACGATGCCCCAGATCAGCACTGCCGCCCAGACGGCACCGGCGAGGACGAGCAGGGCAGCAGCTGGTCCGTGCATGGCGTTGGCAAAGAGCGCGCCTGCTTCGTCCAGGCGTTGTGCGAGCGGTGCTGCGCTGCCGACGATCGCCAGATAATCGGTGAAAAGGCCGGGTTCGACCAGTTGCACACCGAGCGCCGCGAGCAGCGCACCGGCACAGAATCCCATCCAGACTCCGGCGTATATGTAGGCGAGAATCAGCGTCACCTGGCGGAACTCAACGCGTGTTCCGACCAGTCGCCAGGCGAGCGTCAGCGGTGCCGCGAGCAGCGTTACGGCGAGCAGGTGGAGGATCGTTCCGACCGTGATCCCCTCCGCCAGCCTCGGTATGCCGGTGCCGAGCAGGAAGACGGTGTTGCCCAGCACGAGCGCCGCCAGCAGGAAGAGAAAGGCGCGCACATGGTCGAGCGCATGGCCGGTCTGGCGGCGTGCGATCAGACGCGTCGGGTGCGCCGTCAGCTCGAGCAGATCGAGCGCCAGACGCGCCGGAAAGGCAATCTGGTCGCCGCTACCGGGCAAGGGGGCCGCAGCGGGCTGCTCCGATTCGAGGGCAAAACGTCCCTGGAGCAGAGCAATCAGGCGGTCTACGTCATAGTTCCAACGGGTTGCCGAGAGTTCGCTGGCCTGGCAGCGGGCAAATTGGGCGAGAACCCCGGGCAGATCCTGGGCAGCCGGCATCGTTGCGCCGTCAACCAGCAGCGGAATGACCGGCACGTTGGCGAGCAGCGCCGATTCAATCTCCAGTCGGACGAAGTCGTGCTCGTCGTCCAGTCGCCTTTTCCCATCGGCGCTGCAGGCGTTCAGCCAGTCCGGTCCGACGATCGCCAGGACGACCACCGAAGTCCCCACCGCGCGCCGGATCGCTTCGGCGAAATCGTCGCCAGCGGCGATCGAGTCGTGGTCGCGAAAGACCCGGCTGGCGCCAAAATGGGCGCTCAGGCGATCAGCGAGGCGCCCGGTGGCACTCTGGCTGTCCTGCCGGCGATAGGAAAGAAAGATGTCAGCCATGGCCTCTCCCGCGATCTGCTCAAGCTCTTCACCGGCCCGCTGGTGCGGCGCTGCGGTCGGCCCGGCGGGTGAAATGCCGGGCGTCTTCGGCGACGGCGCTACGCCGAGCCGGCAGCGCTGTGCGCTGCTGTCGGCCATCCTGGAAGCGTCCCCTCGACAGGAATCGAACCTGTATCTCACGCTTAGGAGGCGCGTGCACTGTCCATTGTGCTACGAGGAGG
>NZ_JAVMKF010000102.1:0-5906 GCF_031732815.1 Accumulibacter sp.
CATGCGCAGATCGGCTTCGCCATCGACCGCTGGGATGTCCTCGACCAGTGCGCCAGCGGCTACCGACTGTTGCGCTCAAGCGCGGGCAGACGAATCGAAGCGGGTCAGTTGCTGGCAGTCAGCCCGTCGGAAAGCAGCATGTACCTGCTCGCCTACGTGGTCTGGGTGATGCAGGAGGAACAGGGCGGGCTGACCGCAGGCATCGCGACCATGCCTGGCAAACCGGAGGCCATCGCCGCCCGCCTCCTGCCCCAGATCTCTGGACAGGACAATGCCTACAGCCGCGCCTTTGTTCTGCCCTCCGTTCCGACCGTCGGCGTCGACCGAACGCTGATCATTCCCAAAGGCTGGTATTCTCCCGAACGCTTGGTCGAGGTCTATGTCAACGGCAGTTGGCGCGTCAAGATGTTGCGCCTGGTCGGCGAAGGTTCAGACTTCGACCGTGTCACGTTCCTGATCGTCTGAAGGCCGCCTTTTGCGCTATAGTGGCGGGACGACCGCTACCTGGGGACGTTCATGGCTGGCCTAGACGAGACGACACCATACCCGACCGAAATCAGACTCCGGCAACAGTCACGCCTGCTTGAAGTGAGCTTCGACGACGGCGCGCACTTCGAGTTGACGCACGAATTCCTGCGCGTGTTTACGCCGTCGGCCGAAGCACGCGGGCACGCGCCCGGACAGGAAGTGCTGCAGGTCGGCAAACGCGAGGTCGTCATCGAGCGTCTGGAAACCGTCGGCAACTATGCCATCCGCCCGGTCTTCTCGGATGGCCACGACAGTGGCCTGTACTCCTGGGATCTGCTCTACAACTTGGGGAAAGAGCGCGACAAGCTCTGGCAAGCCTACCTCGAGCGGCTGGCACGAGCTGGCGCCAGCCGCGACGCGCGGCCAGAGGCCGCCGCACGCGCGCCGCAACACGCCGGGTGCGGCAAGCATTGATCCGCGAGGAAGGCGGGCGTATGCGCGAGAGCAACACGACACACTTCGGCTTTGAGCAGGTTGGCGAAGCGGAGAAGGCGCAACGCGTCGCCGATGTGTTTGATTCGGTCGCCCAGCGCTACGACCTGATGAACGACCTCATGTCGGGCGGCCTGCACCGCCTGTGGAAAGCGTTTGCCATCGCCAAGAGCGGCGTGCGGGCGGGCTGGCGCGTGCTCGATGTGGCTGGCGGAACTGGCGACTTGGCGCTGGCCTTTGCCCGACGTGTCGGCCGCGACGGTCAGGCGTGGCTGACCGACATCAACAACGCCATGCTGACGCGCGGTCGCGACCGGCTGTGCGACCGCGGCTGCATCGTCCCCGTCGCGCAGTGTGACGCCGAGCAGCTACCCTTCCCTGACGAGTACTTCGACTGCGTGACGGTGGCTTTCGGCCTGCGCAACATGACGCACAAGGAGCTTGCCCTGGCTGAAATGCGGCGCGTCCTGCGTCCGGGCGGGCGCCTGCTGGTGCTCGAGTTCTCACACGTCTGGGCGCCGCTGGCGCCAGCCTACGACTACTACTCGTTCAAGCTGATTCCCCGTCTGGGCAAACTCGTCACGCACGACGAAGCAAGCTACCGCTACCTGGCCGAATCGATTCGTGTCCATCCCGATCAGGAGACGCTGAAACGCTTGATGGAGGAGGCCGGCCTGGAATCCGTCGACTACTTCAATCTCGCCATGGGCGTGGTTGCCTTGCACCGTGGCTTCCGCTTCTGAAATGCTGCTCGGCGCTTTGCTCGCGTTCGCCAACCACGTGCTGGCGAGCGAGGACTGGGCAGTGGGTCGCCTGGCCCGCTTCGCCGGGCAGAACGTGTCGATCCGCTTTGGCAAGGTCTCGCTGACGGCCACGATCGGTGCTGACGGCTTGCTCGACGCCGACCTCCTCACCGATCCACAGTTGCCGGCGAGCGTGACCCTGACGCTGCCGGACGATGCGCCCGTCCGCTGGCTGACCGATCGCGCTTCGCTGCTCGCCAGCGCTCAGATTGCCGGCCCGGCCGAACTGGCGGAAACGCTGAGTTTCGTCATCCGCCACCTGCGCTGGGACATCGAATCCGACCTCTCGCTGCTGTTGGGGGACATCGTTGGCCGGCGTGCGGCGCAGCTCGTCGGAGCACTCGGCCAGTGGCAGGTGTCGGCAGTACAGCGCGGCCTGACCGGCCTGGGCGAGTACCTGAGCGAGGAAAGCGGGCTACTCACAGCGCGCCGGGAGGTTGAGCGATTCTGCCTGAGTGTCGACGCGCTGGCCGATGACTGCCGCCGCCTGGAAGGCAGGCTGCAGCGTGTCGAGTCGGCCAGGGCTGTGAAAACTGCTGAACGGCTGAATTGATCTGCCCGATTCCTGGCCCGCTTCTTACTGGTGCCGCGTACGCAGCTTCTTGATCGCCTGTAGTTGCGCGACCGCCTGCGCCAGTTCCGCTTCGGCGGTTGCCAGATCGATCTCCGCAGCGCGGTCGCGCAGAGCCTCCTCGGCCCGCTTCTTGGCTTCCGTTGCTTTGGCCTCGTCAAGATCGTGCGCGCGAATCGCCGTGTCGGCCAGCACGGTGATCAGCGCCGGCTGCACTTCGAGCATGCCGCCGGAAACATAAACCAGCTCATACTCGTCGCGGTCTGGCACCTTGAGACGGACTGTGCCGGGCTTGATCCGTGTCAGCAGCGGCGTGTGTCGCGGATAGATCCCAAGTTCGCCCGCTTCGCCGGGGAAAACGGCGAAATCGGTCTGCCCGGAAAAGATCAGTTCCTCGGCGCTTACGACGTCAACATGTACTCTGATTGACATGGTACTTTTCCTCGTTGCATCGCCCCCGCACCGTGCCGGGTGCGGAGGCGACAATCACGGATGCCGCTTTAGAGTTTCTTGGCTTTCTCGAAGACTTCTTCGATGCCGCCCACCATGTAGAACGCCTGCTCGGGAATGCTGTCGCACTCGCCATTGACGATCATCTTGAAGCCCTTGATCGTGTCCTTGAGCGGAACATACTTGCCCGGCGATCCGGTAAACACCTCGGCAACGTTGAAGGGCTGCGACAGGAAGCGCTGGATCTTGCGTGCGCGATAAACGGCCAGCTTGTCCTCGGGCGACAGTTCATCCATCCCGAGAATGGCGATGATGTCGCGCAGCTCCTTGTACTTCTGCAGCGTCATCTGGACCGCGCGCGCAACCGTGTAGTGCTCTTCGCCGACGATCTGCGGGTCGAGCTGACGCGAGGTCGAGTCGAGCGGATCGACCGCCGGGTAGATACCGAGCGAGGCGATGTCACGCGAGAGAACGACCGTCGAGTCGAGGTGCAGGAAGGTCGTTGCCGGAGACGGGTCGGTCAGGTCGTCGGCCGGAACATAGACCGCCTGAATCGAGGTGATCGAGCCGACCTTGGTCGAGGTAATGCGCTCCTGCAGACGGCCCATTTCCTCAGCCAGCGTCGGCTGATAGCCAACGGCCGACGGCATCCGGCCGAGCAGCGCGGAAACTTCGGTACCGGCCAAGGTGTAGCGGTAGATGTTGTCGACGAAGAAAAGAATATCGCGGCCGTCGTCGCGGAAACGTTCAGCCATCGTCAGACCGGTCAGGGCAACGCGCAGGCGGTTGCCCGGTGGCTCGTTCATCTGCCCGAAGACCATCGCCACCTTGTCGAGAACGTTCGACTCCTTCATCTCGTGGTAGAAGTCGTTGCCCTCGCGAGTCCGCTCGCCGACGCCAGCAAATACCGACAGCCCGGAGTGTTGCTTGGCGATGTTGTTGATCAACTCCATCATGTTGACCGTCTTGCCCACGCCGGCACCACCGAACAGGCCCACTTTGCCGCCCTTGGCGAACGGGCAGACCAGGTCGATGACCTTGATCCCCGTCTCCAGCAGGTCGACCGACGGCGACAGTTCGTCGAATTTCGGCGCCAACTGGTGAATCTCGCGCCGCTCTTCGGTCGCGATCGGGCCGGCTTCGTCAATCGGCCGCCCAAGAACGTTCATGATACGGCCGATCGTCGCATTACCGACAGGAACCGAAATACCCGCCCCAGTGTTATTTACTTTCATCCCGCGGCGCAGGCCATCGGACGAGCCCATGGCGATCGTGCGCACGATGCCGTCGCCCAACTGCTGCTGCACCTCGAACATCAGGTCGGCCTCGCACATCTCCGACTCCTCTGCCTTGTCGAGCAGAAGCGCGTCGTAGATGCGGGGCATTGCGTCACGCGGGAACTGGATATCCACCACGGCGCCGATACATTGAACAATGTTTCCTTGACTCATCGTCGTACCCCTAATTTATGAACTAACTATGCCGTGGTCAGACCGCCGCTGCGCCGCCGACGATTTCCGAAAGCTCTTTCGTGATCGATGCCTGGCGCGCTTTGTTGTATACCAGCTTGAGTTCGCTGATCACGTTCTTCGCGTTATCCGAGGCCGATTTCATGGCGACCATGCGCGCGCTTTGCTCCGACGCCATGTTCTCGGCCACAGCCTGGTAGATCATCGCTTCGACGTAGCGCACCAGCAGGTCGTCAATCACCGTCTGCGCGTCTGGCTCGTAAAGGTAGTCCCAGCGGTTACCTTCGCCGCCAATCAGGTCACCCGACAGGGGGAGAAGCTGGTAGAGCGTCGGCTCCTGCTTCATCGTGTTGATGAACCGGGTGAACACGATGTAGAGGACGTCGATGTCGCCACGCATGTACGCGTCGAGCTGCACTTTCACCGGGCCGATCAGCTTTTCCAGGTGCGGCGTGTCGCCCAGGCCGACCAGATGCGAAACGACGTTGGCGCCTGCCCGCTGCATGAAACCCAGACCCTTGTTGCCGATCGCCGTCACATTGAGCTTCTTGCCTTCGGCGTCCCACTCGCGCATTTTGGCGAGTGCCAACCGCAGCACGTTGGTGTTCAGGCCACCGCACAGGCCCTTGTCGGAGGTCACCGTGATCAGGCCGACCGTCTTGATCGTCGGGCGGACGGAAAGGAACGGGTGACGATAGTCAGTCAAGGCGTGCGACAGGTTTCCGGCAACCTGCCGGATCTTTTCGCCGTAGGGTCGGGCCGCTCGCATGCGATCCTGCGCTTTGCGCATTTTCGAGGCTGCGACCATCTCCATCGCCTTGGTGATCTTGCGCGTGCTCTCGACGCTCTTGATCTTGTTGCGGATTTCCTTGCCGCTAGGCATGGCAATCTCCTCGATCGATCAGGCCAGCGTGGCCTTGAACTCCTCGATCGCCTTGGTGAGCTTTTGCTCAGCGTCAGCGTCAAGATCCTTGGACGTTTCGATCTTCGAGACCAGGTCGGCGTGTTTCTGCTTGATGTAGCCGTGCATCTGCTTCTCGGTGGCAAGTGCCTTACGCACGTCCAGATCGTCGAAGTAGCCCTTGTTGACTGCGTGCAGGGTGATCGCCATCTCTGAAATGGACAGCGGCGAGTACTGCGGCTGCTTCATCAGTTCGGTCACCAGGCGCCCGCGGTCGAGCTGCTTGCGGGTTGCTTCGTCGAGGTCGGAAGCAAACTGGGCGAAGGCCGCGAGTTCGCGGAACTGCGCCAACGCCAGGCGCACGCCGCCGCCGAGCTTCTTGATGACCTTCGTCTGCGCCGCACCACCCACGCGCGACACCGAGATACCGGCGTCGATGGCCGGCCGGACGCCTGCATTAAAGAGGTCGGTGTCAAGGAAGATCTGGCCGTCGGTGATCGAGATGACGTTCGTCGGAACGAAGGCAGAGACGTCACCCGCCTGTGTCTCGATCACTGGCAACGCGGTCAGCGAACCGGTCTTGCCTTTGACTTCGCCGTTCGTGAACTTCTCGACCCATTCGGCGGAAACCCGGGCAGCCCGTTCGAGCAGACGCGAGTGCAGGTAGAACACGTCACCCGGATACGCTTCACGCCCTGGCGGACGGCGCAGGAGCAGCGAAACCTGGCGGTAGGCCCACGCCTGCTTGGTCA
>NZ_JAVMKF010000103.1:0-5821 GCF_031732815.1 Accumulibacter sp.
CGCATCGGTTGCTGGGGAATTATGCGAATGGCGTCGGCTGACTGCGGTTTTTAGGATAAAGCGCCCGATCCTGCTCAGTGACCTGGCGGCCGACCACGGAGGGCGCAGTGTCCTCGCGTACGCCCAGTTCCTGGAAGGCGATGTCGAACAATGACGCCTTTACGCGCTCCGGCAGCGGTTTCTCCAGCAAGGGCTGGAGCATGGCATCGGCAACCTCTTCCTTCCATTTCGACGAGAACCTGGCCGGCGTGCCGGTGGTGGCGTAGCGAGCGTCGTTCTTGTTCACGCCCAGCACCATCTGCGCGTAGGTGAACAGGCGCGGAATGTGCGCGTCGTGCTGGTTGCGGATCATCTGCGAGATGGCCAGCTCGACTTCCACCTTCGGCGATTTGCACTCGATCACCGCGAAGGGGATACCGTTCACGAACAGCACGACATCGGGCCGCGCCGTGTCGTAGCTGCCGAGTTTTGGTCGATAGTGCTCGACGGAGAATTCGGTGGTGACGTGATAGACGTTGTTCGCTGGATTGCTCCAATCCACATAGTTGAGCGTGAAGCTCTTCACGTCGCCCTCGATGGACTGCTCCAACGCCACGCCGAGGGTCAGCAGGTCGTAGACGGCCTCATTGGTCTTCTGCAGGCCATCGCATTTCACGTTCTTCAGGCGCTGGATGGCACTCTGGATGTTCTCTCCGGAAAACAGCCAGGTCGCCGCCTTGTGCTGGATGCGGTTCTGCGCCTTCAACTGGCCGCGCAGGACTTCCTCCAGCAGCACGTTGCCGGCCCTGCCGCCGCGCGCGGCCAGCGCCTCGTTGGGCGTCAGATGCTCGAAGCCAAGATTGACCAGCACTTGCAGTGCCCGAATCTGTTGATGACCGAATTGTCGTGCACGTCGAGACTGCCCTTGTTGATGCGAAAAAGATATTGCGTCTTCGTTGTGTAATTCACGGCCAACGCCGGCCAGCAGGCAACCCCGTTATGGTCGAACATGAAACCCGATGCATAGACTTTCTTGAATTCCCGGTAGATCGGTGTCCCTTCCACCATTTCGCGGATACCGGAAGAGATAATGAAGTGCTCAAGCCGTACGCCCTTGGACTTGGCGTAGGCATTGATCCGCTTGAACCAGTCCCGCACCCCGGGGAACAGCTCGATCTTTGCACCAAAGCTCTTGAATTCGGCCCGACGCACAGCGACCTTTGCCTTACCTGCTTCCTCCAGCATCAAGCGCATGTAGGCAAGGATTTGATCCATTTCGTGCTTCTCGGCAAGTTGCCCTGACTCCTTCCAGAATTCGCTGGGTTTGATATCAAGCGCCGGAATGAAGTCATATTCCTGCATATTGCCGGGCGCCAGCGTGCCGTCGAAGTCGTAGGAAATCGCCATCGGAATGAGTTTCTTAGCCATGAGACTTCTCCTTGGATTTCGGTAATTTCACCCGCCATTGACCGGTGAGGAGTTTCTGCATCAGGCCGCGCTTCTGGGTCTTGAGCGCTTCCAGGTAATTGCCGAGAGTGGCAATTTCATCACGCAGTGCATTCAGGTAGAGGGCAATTGCGGCTTGCTTGGCCACGTCCGGCAGCGGAATTGCGAGACCCGCGAATTCGGTGAAGGACACGGTTTCGCGGACGCTGCCCTGGGCACTCTTCCTGATTCGCTCACATGCCTCGTGAGAATCCAGCCAGTGCAGGAAGTAGTCTGAATTAATCTTGGATTCGTCTACGCCGAACACCACATACATCGGGCTTAGCACGCCATCGTCCCAGCCATCCAGCCGGGCAATGGAGCCGACATTGATTCGGGAGGGGTTGTAGGCATATTGCCCGCGTCGCACCACTTTGTAGTTGGATAAGTCGGCGCTGGCGACCCGGCGCACGAATTGATCTTCAGGCAGGACGAAACCCCGCGAGTTGGTCACGCTAAGTACACGAGCCGCGTTGCCGCCGTGATTGCGCTCGGAAACTACGTGGGCGAAGGACCCAACGTGGCTGCGCGGATGATGGCCTCGGCTAATGGTGCGTGAAAGCTCATGACTGTAGTGACGTTCCTTTGCCGCGATCAGATTTTCTGTTATTCCGATGGCGCTCGACCATTCACGAAAAAGACGATTGATGGCCGCCTGCTCCGCCGCAGGCGGCAACACAATTGGAATTGACTGAAGTGCTGCTTTGTTCAGCTTGTATCGGCCAGCACCTTGACGAGTGAGATATGGCTTCAAGCTGCGATGCTTGAAGTAGTTGTAGAACCACTCTGCACTGCATCGCTCAGTTGTCTGGATTACATGAGCATGGTTATTGACGTTGAACTTTCCTGTCACGAGGATTGTTTGGGGTTTGTTCTCGACGTCCAGAAAGTGATCACCGTCCTCTCCGATAAGTGCATAGGTGCCGTCAAGACGATAACCGTCAATGCTATCGAGGACGCCCGTAGGACCGTAGTAGGGATAATCGCCCTCCATGCCGGAGCGCTCTTCCCGAGAGATGGGAAGACGAAGGTCATTGCGAATGGCGCATGCATCGCCGACGGTTGAGTGTGACCAATATTCAGGCATGGAGGCTGTCATTTCTTTGTCTCCCGCCCTTTATCCCCAAGCATGCGCTCCATCTGTTCCAGCGCCGCGACTGCCTTCACCATCCGATCAAAATCCGACTCGAACAGCCGGTCCTGCACGCTGCGGTCGGTGGCCTCGATGAAGCGGCTCAGGCGGGTTTCCCAACCCTGCATGGTCATGGGAATTTTGCGCTGCGCCATGTCCTCGGCCACATCCAGATAGGCGTTGACCAAGCGGGAAAGTTGCGCGATTTCGTGCTCGGTCAGGCAGTTCCTGGCCACCGCCAGGTCGAATTTCTGGATTTTGCCGAGCGGCGCGTCCTTCCGTGTGGTCAGCCCCATGTTCGCCTTTTCGCCATCGGCGCGGTGGTAGATGACCTCGGCAGCAGTCAGCCCGTGGATGGCCCAGTGCAGCTTGTTTTGCACGGTGGCGAAAAGGCGCTTGGTGGCCTGCGCCGTCACGTCGTAGTCGACTGCCGTGGCATAGATGTCGGTGATCTTCTGGTAGAACTTGCGCTGCGAGAGGCGAATCTCGCGGATGCGCTGAAGCTGCTCTTCGAAATACTGCTCGGTGAGGATGGCGCCGCCACGCTTGATGCGCTCGTCATCCATTGCACACGCCTTGATGGTGAACTGCTCGATGATGCCGGTGGCCCATTTGTGGAACTGCACCGCGCGCTCAGAGTTGACCGTGTAGCCCACGGCGATGATGGCGGGCAGTTTGTCGTGCTGGGTGTTGTAGCTCTTGCCGTCGGCGGCAGTTATCCGAAAATTTCGGATAACTGATTCGGCTTCGAGTTCGCTGTCGAAAAACACCTTTTTCAGGTGGTAGTTGATGGTTCGAACATCCACGTCGTAGAGCTGGGCCAGCATCTTCCGGGACAGCCAAATGCTCTCGTCGGCATGAACGGCTTCCACGCCACCCTGGCCGCTGGCAGCGACAAAGGTCAGGTACTCCGCCGCCGAGGAGCGGACAATCGAGACTTCCTGCTTCTTCATCAATGCCCCCTTCGCCCGGATTCGAACCCAACTGTTCGAAAAATCCGGGCTTGTCCTTCGGCCTTGGCCGAGGGGTTGGGCTGGATGATGCGGAAAATTCCCTCGGTGTTGGCGCAATTCGCCTTTTGCTTGTCTCGCCGACGTAAATCCTTGACACAGCCTTCCGGCTGAACCGATTCGTGGAGCACCGCGACCACGTCGACGATAGCAATCCACCATTCGTCGTTGTGCCAGATGCGCCGGGTATTTCGTTCCTGAAATACGATGATTCGATCAGTCTCGCTGGCAGGAAGATTGGTCTTCGTCCTCTTACTCATACGCCCAAATCCTTGAGGTATGCCTTCATCCTGACCCGCACTTCGGCCAGTTCGCCTTCCAGTCGCTCGATTTCCCGTTCCACGGCGGCGACGTCGATTTCCTCTTCTTCCTCGAAGGTATCGACGTAGCGGGGGATGTTGAGGTTGAAGTCGTTTTCGGCAATCTCGTCCAGGGTGGCGACGCAGGCATACTTGTCGACCGGCTGGCGCGATTGGAAAGCGCCGAGGACTCGGGTCATGTGCGCTTCGAGCAGGGTGTTCTGGTTCTTGCCGGACTGGTAGTCGCGGCTGGCATCGATGAACAGCACGTTATGGCAGGCTTCGCGGGGGCCGCCTTTTTCCCGCGCCCGGTCGAAGACCAGGATGGCGACCGGGATCGAGGTGGTAGGGAAGAGGTTGCCGGGCAGGCCGATGACGGCATCGAGCAGGTTTTCCTCGATCAGGGCACGTCGGATGCGGCCCTCGGCGCCGCCCCGGAACAGCACGCCGTGCGGTACGACGACAGCGACGCGTCCTTCCTGCGGCAGGGCAACGCCGATCATATGGGAGATGAAGGCGTAGTCGCCCTTGGATTTGGGCGGCATGCCGCGCCAGAAGCGGCCGTAGCGGTCTGCCTCGACTTCCTGGCCGCCCCATTTGTCCAGGCTGAACGGCGGGTTGGCGACGACCACGTTGAAGCGCATCAAACGGTCGTTCTCGACCAGCGCCGGGCTGTTGAGGGTATCGCCCCATTCGATGCGGGCAGCGTCCTTGCCATGCAGGAACATGTTCATGCGCGCCAGCGCCCAGGTACTGCCATTTACCTCTTGACCAAAGAGGGCGAAGTTGCGGCTGCCGGCCTGCTCGACCAACGCGGCGGCCTCGATCAACAGACCACCCGAACCGCAGCTCGGGTCACAGATGCGGTCGCCGGACTTCGGCGCGGCAAGTTGCGCCAACAGACGGGAAACCTGCTTGGGCGTGTAGAACTCACCGGCCTTCTTGCCAGCATCGGAAGCGAAGCGCTCGATCAGATAGATATAGGTGTTGCCGATCACGTCCTCGGAAACGCGCGACGGGCGCAGGTCGAGCCTGGCGAAGTCGTTGAGCAGATTCTCCAGACGGCGGTTGCGATCCTTGGTCTTGCCGAGATTGGCTTCCGAATTGAAGTCGATGTTGCGAAACACGCCTTCGAGCTTGGCCTTGTTGGCCTCCTCAATGTGGTCAAGCACGATGTTGATCAATTCGCCGAGATTGGCTTCCTTGCGGCGGTCGTAAATGGCATTGAAGCCGGCAAGGAAGCGCTCAGTCACTTTGCCTTCCTCGTCCTTGAACTCGACATAGGGCAGAAGGAAGCGCTCGCGCTCCAGCTTGCGGCGGATACGTTCCTCATTGTCGCCATGCTCGCGCTGGTATTCGGCGTAATGGTCGGCCCACAGGTCGCTGATGTACTTGAGGAACAGCATCACCAGGATGTAGTCCTTGTACTGGGCCGGATCGACAACGCCCCGGAAGGTGTCGCAGGCGGCCCATGCGGTACTGTTGACGTCCTGTTGTGTGATCTGGCCGGTCATCGTGTTTTCCTTGATCTTGTCGGTGCCGGGGGCCGAAGCCCCGGGTGGGTGTTACTGATCGCCGCAGGGTGGATTGAAGCTGGCGCGAAGTTCGCGCTCGATCAGCATCCGCTGCTGTTTCCGCACGTAAAGCACGGCGACCGCCAACCCACCCCGCTCTTATTCAGCAAGTCTCATTTTGCAAAAACGCGATTACGACGATCATGATGTTTGGCATCATGGAAACGACGATCATGTTTGTCAATTTGTCGTAATCGTGTTTTTGCAGATCGACTTGTCCTTGTGGCAGCGGATTCCTTGATCCGCTTGCCCGCAGGCGCGTCCTTGATGTCGACGCCCGCCACCTTCGTAATCATTCACTCCCCTACACGGTTGCCGGGATGGCGGGGATCGTGGGGAGCT
>NZ_JAVMKF010000104.1:0-5777 GCF_031732815.1 Accumulibacter sp.
AAGAAGTCGTTTCCGGAGAGACCGGCTACCTCGTGCCGACGCATGACCCGCAGGCCTTGGCAGAGGCTTTTCTGCGCTGCGCGGCTGACGTCGGCGCGGCGAAGGAAATGGGTGCCGCCGGCAGGCGGCGTGCGCTGCGACTCTACGACGAGCGTCGCGTGGTCGCGCTGCAGATTGAACGGATCGGGGAGCATCTGCGCTTTGCTGATCCGGCGATGAGTCGTATCTGCATCGTGCTGACCAGTCCTTTCGCCTACGAGTCGTTTATCCGCCCGCATGCCGAGCGGCTGGCGCGCGATCATGCCGTGACCGTCTGTTTCAACCGGGACGAATCGTCGATCCCGGTGCATTTCTCCCCGGGTGTCCGTTTCGTGCCGATGCCGATCGTGCGCGATATCGCACCGCTACGCGATCTTCGTGCTTTGTTCAGTGTGTGGCGTTTCATGAGGCGGGAGCGTTTCGATCTGGTCTTCAGCATCACCCCGAAGGGGGGAATGGTGGCGATGCTGGCGGCTCGGCTGGCTGGCGTTCCGTCGCGAGTCCATTGCTTTACGGGGCAGGTGTGGGCGACGCGGCGTGGGCTTGCGCGTTTCCTGCTGCAATCGGTCGATCGCGTCCTCGCGCTGGCGGCTTCCGACCTTCTCGCCGACAGCGCATCGCAAAGACGTTTCCTGATCGACGAGAACGTCGTCCCGGAAAGGAAGGTAGCCGTCGTTGGTGCCGGCTCGATCTGCGGGGTGGACATCGATCGTTTCCGTGCCGATCTAGGTACCAGGAGGCGTATTCGGGGCAAGCACGCAATCGCCGATGATGAGATCTGCCTGCTGTTCGTGGGGCGGCTGACGGAAGAGAAGGGCGTGGCAGACCTGATCGAGGCATTCCGACATCTCGTGTTGCGACATCCGGATCTGCGGCTCATGCTTGTCGGCCCCGACGAAGGGGGGCTGGCAGGGCATTGGGGCGATATCCCGGGGCTCGTCTTCGCCGGCTACACGCAGGCAGTCCATGAATACATGGCGGCTGCCGATGTTCTTTGCCTGCCGAGTTATCGCGAAGGTTTCGGCTCCGTGCTGATCGAAGCCGGTGCGTGCGGCCTGCCGGTTGTCGCTTCCAGAATCTACGGAATCACCGACGCCGTCGTCGACGGAGAGACGGGGCTGCTTCACGCGCCCGGCGATGTGAACGATCTATGTGCGCAGCTGGAGCGTCTGGTGGCAGCGCCGCAGTTGCGCAAGATGTTGGGGTTGCATGGACGACAGCGTGCCGAGGGTGAGTTTTCCCGGGATTATGTAGTCGGTCTCTATGCGGACTACATGGCTGCGCGCATTGCCCCCGCTAGAGCTTCTCGGACCATCAGTTCTTCTATCGGTCAGTCGTAATGAATCGTTTCGCCTATCGGTTTCCATCGGCAGGGCTCTTCTGGAGCTTGGCTTTCGTGTATGCCTCATTCATGGCGCTGCTGATGCAGAAAGTGGTACTTCCTCTGATTCCGGAGATGCATGCCGGCCACGGCTTGCTGCCAAACGATGCAATCGTGTTCCACAACATTGCGGTAGAGATGGCCGGGAAGATTCACGCAGAAGGCTGGGGAGCCTGGAAGCTTTTCCCGGGCGCTGCGGGTAACGTCGGAGTGCTTGCGGCCGTCTATGCGATTTTCGGTCCCGATCCCGCATGGTTCATTCCGCTAAATGCAGCAGCACATGCAGCCGGCGCCCTGCTTATCTTCCGGTTAGGACGTCGTCTGTGGCCGGGCGACGTCGGCGCGCTCGGTGGGGTCATGGCGGGGATCGCATTCCTTGTATTTCCTTCCGCATTGCAGTGGTACGGACAGAACCACAAGGATGCATTTGCGATCGCCGGTACGCTGTTGGTGCTCGATGCCTGGCTTGACCTTCATATTGAGGGGCGCACGACGGTCGGGCAATTTCTACGAAACGCATTTCAGGTCGTCGGTGGTATGTCGCTACTGGGTGTCGTCCGACCTTACTTTCCGGTGGTTCTGGTCAGTGCGCTATTGGCATCCTATGCGGTAGTTCTTGTGTCCTACCTCTTTTCCCGTAGTTCTTTGGCCATCAAGAAACCTCTGTTGTATCGACTCCTCGTCGTTGGGGTGGCCGCGGGGGTCGCTTTCGCTTGCACACGCATTGAAGTCGCGGCAGGTGTCTATGGTGAGGGGGATTCGCCGCTGAACATTCAGCTGGCAGCCGTTGACTGGACATGGCAGCCGTCAGATGGATTACCCTCTGCCGCAGATAAACTCTTAAAGCGCGCGTCGGAACTAAGAGCTCATTTTGTCGCCTTCGGACGTTCGGTGGGCGCGGGATCAGAAGTCGACGGGGATCGCCTGCCGAACAATGCCCTGAGTTCGATCGCTTATATGCCTCGCGCCTTGATGATTGGCCTGCTGGCGCCTTTCCCCGATGCATGGACCGAGCGGGTTTCGGTTCCTCGTCTGATCGGCGCTGTCGAGACGGCGATCTGGTATCTGTTCGCTCTCGGTCTGGCGATTACGCTGTGGAAAAGACCCAGCAGGCAGTTGCTCGCCGGCCTCGTTTTTTGCGCGACCTTGCTGGTCGTCCTCGCCTACATCCATCCGAACGTCGGAACCCTTTACCGGCAGCGTTTCGGTGTGTGGCAGTTCGTTCTGCTCTGCGGCGCCCTTGGCTGGGCGTCCCTGCTTCTCTCGCTGCTGAGAGGCAGTCGGTGTGTTTCCCCGCAGGGCGTTGCCGAGGGCGGTGCGACGCGGGATGCGCCGGAACGCACATCGCAAATGGATACGCTCGCCGCCTCCGGCGCCGTGGTGATGCTGATCACCCTGGTGTGCTACCTCGGCTTTCTCACCCGTGACCTGCTGCTGGTGAAGCAGTTGCGTATGGGGGCGGATCTGGATGCCTTCTTCACCGCCGCCATGATTCCGATGTTCTTCGTCACCTGTCTTGCCATGCCGCTGGCCGACGCGATGACTTCGCCCTTCCTGTCGTTCGGTAGGGACGGACAGGAAAAGCGTCGGGCGGAATTCGTCCGCCGGCTTCTCGGTTTCGCGGCTGCGATCCTGGGCGCCGTGGCGGTGCTCGTGGTGCTGGCGGCGCCTTACGTCGTCGGTGTCGTGCTGGGAGAAACGGAATCCGAGACCGCAGTTTCGGCTGCCGGCATGCTGCGCTGGTTCGCTCCGATCATCCTGCTGTCGGCGTGGACCGTGATCGGCAATGCTGCGCTCAACGCCTTGCGGCATTCCCGGGATGCTGCGCTTGGGCAACTCGTAGTGCCCGTCGCGACGATCTCGGCGCTGCTGGCGGCGCCGGCTGCCGCCGCCTCGTACGCCGCTATCGCCGGCATGCTTGCCGGCACGCTGCTGAACGCGGGCTGGGTGTTTTATCGTTTGCTTCCGCACGGGATCCGCCTGCTGCTGGCTCCTCCTGCGGCAGATCTGTTGCGACCGGCGACCGCCTCCTATCGGCGCCTGTTCCTGGCGGCATCGCTGACCGCGGCGTTAGTACCCCTGAACTATGCGTTTGCCGCCTCGGTGGTTTCGGGCGGGCTGTCGGCCTGGGCACTGGCGAACAAGATCGTCGTACTGTTCACCGGCCTCGCCAGCGTCGGCGCGTCGGCGGTCGTGCTCCCTTATCTGGCCCGGATGCTGGCGCAGGGGGTCGGGGTGCGGGACGATGCCCATTTCCTGCTGGTCGCCGGCTCCTGGATCGGTGGCCTGATCGCCGTCGGGGCGCTGCTCTTCGCCGATCCGCTGGTCGCCGCCGCCCTGTCGGACAGCGTGACGTCGAGCCAGCTCTCCGACCTGTCCGGTATCGTCAAGATCGGTGTGCTCCAGTTGCCGATCGCCATTGCCGGGGCGCTGGTCGCCAAGATGGCGATCGTTTCCGGGGCATCGTCGCGTGTCCTGTTTGCGGCAGCGCTTGGCTTTGCCTGCAACCTTTCGGTAAACCTGCTCCTGGTCCCGCATCTCGGCGTTCTGGGGGTGGCGGTTGGTGCTCTGGTTGCGACGGCGCTGTCGACCCTCGTACTGATGCTTGCGGCGCGTGCGAAGATCGGATTGACGCTGCGGGAAATCGTGACGCTGCTGGTCGGCTGGCTCGTCTGGGCAGGAACTGGGGTGGCGGCCGGCAGCCAGAGTGTAGCGGCGGTAGCCTGTGCCGTGCTGGCAGTGGGGGGGCTGGCTTGGGCGCAATTCAGGAACTGGGCGGATCTCCGGGACTGATGCCGGGCACAACGGCACCGCATGGGGCGTAGCACTGGCGACAAGAAGGGGGAGGCCGCGACGGCCGGGAGTTGAAAATGGAATACTGGGTCATCGCGACATTCGCTTGTGCCCTGACGACGGTCGGTTTTGCCTTGCGTTTCGGCTGGGCTTCGCGGCTTGCGCTGGACGAGCCAAATGCGCGCTCGTTGCATACGTCGCCGACGCCGCGGGTCGGAGGCCTGCTGACGGTGCCGTGGGCGCTTGCCGCGGGCCTGCTGCTGGCGGGGGAGTTCCGGGAAACGGCGATGCTGGCCGCCATCCTGTGCGGCTTCTCGTTCATCGACGACCGGGCGGGGCTGTCGGCCGGACTGCGCTTGCTGGTCCATCTCGGCCTGTCGGCGGCGGCGATGGTTGCCGCCAACGTCGGCGGCTGGCTGCTTGTTGTGGTGTCTGCGCTCGCAGTTGCCTGGATGATCAATCTCTTCAATTTCATGGATGGCGCCGATGGTCTGGCCGGTGGTATGGCTGTTATCGGCTTCGGCGCGTACGGCGTCGCCGCGGTGGCGGCAGGCAACGGCGACCTTGCCCAGCTATCGTTCTGCGTGGTCGCAGCCGTATCGGGATTCCTTGCTTTCAATTTTCCGCCTGCCCGAATTTTCATGGGCGATGCGGGGTCGACGACGCTGGGTTTTCTTGCCGGGACGCTGGGGGTCGTCGGTTGGCTGCGCGGCGTCTGGCCGCTGTGGTTTCCCGTTCTCGTATTCTCGCCATTCGTTGTCGATGCTACGGTCACCCTGATTCAGCGCGCCTTGCGCCGGGAGAAGGTGTGGCAGGCGCACAGGGAACATTCTTACCAGAAGCTGGTGCGGATGGGGTGGTCCCATCGGCGCCTGGCGTTTGCAGAATACGCCCTCATGCTTGCATGTGTAGGAGTCGCGTTTGCCTTGATGGATGCGACGGTGGTGCTCGTATCTACCGGGTTGAGCCTTGCTGCACTTGCTTATGCGCTGATCATCGTTACCATTGGCGTAAAATGGCGCAACTTTCAAGGCTGCTCCGGACGATAGCTGCGTGTTCCTTCTCGATTCCCCGTTGATCCCTCGTCGCGTCGTGGCGTTTGTCCATGATCTCTGCGCGCTCGCCCTCTGCTGGTTTGCCGCCTACTGGCTGCGCTTCAACCTGGAATTGCCGCAGGAGCACCTGAGCACTGCGCTGATTACTCTGCCTTGGCTGTTCGCCATCCATGCGCCAACCTACTGGCTCTTGGGCCTCTATCGCGGCATCTGGCGTTATGCGAGCGTGATGGATCTGCGGCGGATCATCGTCGCCGTCTTGGTCGCTTCGGGTCTTGTCGCGGGCGCCTTGCTGATGCTCCAGATACAAGGCGTGCCGCGCTCGGTTCTGGTGCTGCACCCTCTGCTGCTGGTTCTCGTGATGGGCGGTAGCCGCTTCGCCTACCGGGCGTGGAAGGACCACGTGCTCTACGGGCGGATCGCCTTCGAGGGCGAGCCCGTGCTGGTGCTCGGTGCCGGCGATGCGGCGGATCGCCTGTTGCGGGAGTTGGATCAGTCCTCCGATTGGC
>NZ_JAVMKF010000105.1:0-5774 GCF_031732815.1 Accumulibacter sp.
GCGTCTGGGACTGGGACGTCCACAACCAGTCGCTGTTCCTCAGCGATCGCTGGTATTCGATGCTCGGCTACGCGCCCGGTGAGTTCGCCGCCAGCCGCCAGAACTGGAGTGAGCGTGTGCACCCGGACGATCTGCCGATGGTCGAAGCCTGCCTGCAGCGCCATTTCGACGGCGAACTTCCCGAGTATGACGTCGAATATCGCATGCTCCACCGCGCCGGTGACTGGCACTGGGTGCAGGCGCGCGGCAAGGTGGTCAGCCGCGCAGCCGACGGGCAGCCGCTACGCATGCTCGGAACGCACGCCGATATCGCCGGCCGCAAGCGCGCCGAAGCGCGCATCCAGGCCTCGCTGCGCGAAAAAGAGGTCCTGCTGCGCGAGATCTATCACCGCGTCAAAAACAATCTGCAGGTTGTCGGCAGCCTGCTCAACATGCAGGCACAGGAAATCGGCGACGCCGCGACGCGCGCCATCTTCACCCAGAGCGCCGATCGCGTGCGCGCCATGGTCTTGGTACACGAACAGCTCTATCACTCGGAAGACTTGTCCAGCATCGCCTTCGAAACCTTCCTCGAACAGATGATCGGTCACCTGGCGCAGCAACTGTGCACGCCCGGGGTGGCCATCGAACGCCGCCTGGCGCCGATCGTCCTCGGCCTGGAAACGGCGATTCCCTGCGGACTGATCGTCAACGAACTGGTGACCAATGCCTTCAAGCACGCCTTTCCGAAGGGCCGGAGCGGCACCGTCGTCGTTGAGTTGTGGGAAGACAAGGAACAGCGAGTCTGCCTGGCGGTGACCGACGACGGTGTCGGCCTGCCCGCCAGCTTCTCGTTGCAGCGCGGCAAGACGCTGGGTTCGCAACTGCTGGCCGGACTGGTCAATCAGATCGAAGGCGAGCTGCGCGTGCTGCCAGGCCCGGGAACGCGCGTCGAACTGGCGTTCAAGGCGCAGCACTCGGAAGCTCGGCGCTATCAGAGCAGCCTTCCCTGATCGACGCTGGCGGCAACGGGTGGCAAGGCGCCAGCCCCTGGACGCAACGAGATGCCAGGCGGGCACGCTCTGCCGCTTGCGCCAGGCGCTCGCCGGTGCGCGGCGGCGGATCACCACGAGCAGCGCTCACCCGCGGCAAGTCGTTCACGGCGACCGCATCACACGTGCAGCAAGGCGATCAGCTCCTCGAACTGAAACTCTTCGACCATCGCAGCGATATGCCGGGCGAGGCGGGGATGCTCGTCGCCGAGGCGCGCGAGCAAGGTACTGACCTCGCTCGTGTTCAATTCCTCGGCCGCCTTGCCCAGCGCCGCTCTCGTTTCCTCGGTCAGGCTGGCGATCTCTTCGAGCAGTTCTCCTGACGAAATGGCGACCGCCCTCGCCTTCTGCGGCTCGCTGCTTTCGCGCAGAAAACTCAGCCCGAGTTGTTCTTCCAGCAGCGCACACAGTTCCTCCCGGTGCACCGGCTTGGCCAGAAAGCCGCTGCTTCCGGCGGCAATCGCCGCACTGTGCTGCTCCTCCAGCGCATTTGCCGTGCACATCACGATCGGCGGCGCCTTCTCGCCTTGCTCGGCGCGGATTTGCTGGGTCGCTGCCAAACCATCGAGCTCGGGCATGCGCCAATCCATCAGGATGAGGTGCGGGCAGAAGCTCGCCACGCGAGCGATCGCGTCCACGCCATCAACCGCTTCCGCCAGTGCAAAGCCGAGCGGCGCCAGGATCTGCACCAGGAGGCGGCGCGCGTCGGCATCGTCGTCGACGATCAGAATCCGTTTGCCGCAGTCGGCGTCGGCGAGCCCGATCACCGCGCCCTTGCTGGCCGGCGCTGCGACGGCTTCGCTCGCCAGCGCCAGGACCAGCGTGAAGCGAAAGACCGAACCCTCGCCTGGCGTCGACTCGACCGTCAGTTCGCCGCCCATCATCTTCAGATAACGTTGTGTGATGGCGAGACCCAGCCCCGTCCCGGCACCGGTGGCGTGCGTCACGATCTGCGTGAAGGGTTCGAAGATCCGCTGCTGATCGGCCGGCGCAATGCCGATGCCCGTGTCGCGCACGGCGAAATCGACACGCGCGGCGCCCTCGCGCGGCGGCTCGCCGCGCACTTCCAGCACGACGCTCCCCTGCCGAGTGAACTTGATCGCATTGCCCAGCAAGTTGAGCAGGACCTGGCGCAGCTTGGTGGCATCGATGCGCACCACGCCCGGAATCGTGTCAACTCGCGCCTGCAAGGCCAGGCCTGCTTGCTCGGCGCGCGGCAACAGCAACTTGATGATTTCGTCGAGCAGCAGCCCAAGATCGGTGGCTTCGTCGACCACTTCGACGCGCCCGGCCTCGATTTTTGAGAAGTCCAGAATCTCGTTGATCAAGGTCAGCAGGTGATTCCCCGAGCGATAAATGATCTCCAGATTCTTTCGATCGTCCGGGCCGATCGTCGCCGAGCGCGCGACAACCTCGGAAAAGCCGATGATGGCATTGAGCGGCGTGCGCAGCTCGTGGCTCATGTTGGCCAGAAAGACGCTCTTCGTGCGATTCGCGGCTTCCGCCTGACTCAAGGCAACGCTCAGCGAACGCTCCTGCCGACGAAGCTGCCGGACGACATCGGCGAGGCGGTTTTCCCGAGCGTGCAGCACCTGATAGAAGCGGACTCGCGGAAGCAGAAGATTGTCTTCGATCGGTTTCGTCAGATAGTCCACGGCGCCGATGGCAAAGCCGCGCTCGATGAACTCCTTCGCCTTGAAGACAGCAGTCAGAAAAATGATCGGAATGTTGCGCGTACGCTCGGTCATCAGCAGATGGCGCGCGGTTTCGAAACCGTCCATGCCGGGCATCTGGATGTCGAGCAGGATCAGGTGAATGTCGCGCGTCACCGTCTGCATCAGCGCTTCCTCACCGGCTGCCGCCTCGATCACCTCGGTCTCCGGCAGGCGTGAGAGTAGCGCCCGCAGCGCGAAGCGGTTGTTCGCGTTGTCGTCCACCACCAGGATCAGGAAATCGTCAGTCATGGCGAACCGCTCCCCGAAAACGGTAAATCTGGGCATCGCCGAAGTGCGGTACGAAGCCCTCTTCGCGCGCCGTCTGAATCAAGCCGTCACGCGGACCGAGGACGAGAAAACCATCCGGATGCAGCGAGCGGGCAAACAGGTGCAACACTTTTCTTTGCACCTCACGATCAAAATAGATCATCACGTTGCGACAGAGGATAAGCTGAAATTCGTTGAAAACGCCTTCCGTGACGAGCGAGTGGCGGTGGAAAAGAACCGCCTCGCGCAGGCGCTCGCCTACCTTCAGGTAGCGGCCGCCACGCTCGACGTACGCAGTCAAATCTCGCCCCCCACCGCTCGCCAGATAGTCGGCGCGACTGCTCGCCAAGGAGTCTGACGGAAACAGGCCGCTCGCCGCCAGATCAAGCAGATGGTCGTTGATGTCGGTGGCAAAGAGGCGGGTGCGCGCCAGCAAGCCGAGCTCGTCGAGCAGGATCGCCAACGAATACGCTTCCTCGCCTGTGGCGCAACCGGCGGACCACACCTTGAGCACCGAAAAGCTGGCCAGATACGGCAAGACCTCGTCGCGCAGCAGCCGAAACTGCTCAGGATGACGAAAAAAACCCGTCACCCCGACCGAGATTTCGGCGACCATCCGCTCAATCAGCGGCCGCTGCGAAAGAACAGCGCGCTGAAAATCGGCGAAAGCCGGCAGACCGAAGCGACCCATCATGTTCCTCATCCGGCGCGTCAGGCTGTCGCGCTGGTAGCCGCGAAAATCGTAGCCGTACTGCCGCCAGAGCGCCTCCAGAAACAGATCGAGCAGTTCGCCGCCCGGCTCGGCCTGCGGCCCGGCAACGGCCGCCGCGGCGACGCTGACGATCACCGGGCATTTCATGATGTGATCGAAGTGGCCGGCGCGCCGCGCGGCATCCGGCAGGACGCGCGCGTCCGCACAATCGTCGCCGTCTTCGACGATCACACAACCGCCAGCGCGGCGCAGGGCCGCGCAGCCGTCCACGCCGTCCTGACCGAAACCGCAGAGCAGAACGCCGAGCGCGCCCTTGCCATATTCGCCGGCCACCGCCTCGAACAGGATGTCGATCGACGGCCGGGCATGGCGAACCTTGCGGTCGCGCGTAACATAGATCAAGCCGTGCGCCACCTTCAGGTGATGCCCGGGAGGCGCGACGTAGATCGTACCCGGAGCCACTGGCACCAGGTGCTGCGGCATCAGAACCGCGTAGCTTGTGCGCACCTGCAGCAGCCTGTCGAGCCAGTTGGTGGCGTCCTCCTGAACGTGCTGGACGACGAAGACCACCGCCTCGCTGACCGGCAGATGAGCGATGATCTGGAGAATCTTGTCCAGGCTGTTGGCCGATCCACCGAGAACCAGCGCCCGGCACGGCTCAAGCGGGGTCAGCCCATCGTGCCTGGAGACTTGCCGAACGGGCAGCCCCAGGCGCATCAGGCAATGGACGAGCAGCGGGCGGTAGGCGACGATACGCAGCGTGCAGCCCTGGTCGAGCAGCCGGATGAGCGCTTCGGTGATCGGCGCAGGCAGCGTGTCGGCGTCGTAGATGTCCAGTTCCAGAGGTTCGCTGGCGCTCGATGGCTCATTCAGCAGCGCCAGGAGTTCGGCCCTTTCCGCCGCCGACTGCAGGCGGCCGAGGACACCGATGTGCCGGCGCTGGTCGGAAGCCAGGCGGACGACCCCCATTGCCGTCTCAGCGCCGCGCCGACCAGAGGGCAACCATGTTGATCAGCACATCGTAATCCACCGGTTTCGACAGGTAATCGTTGGCGCCCGCGGCGAGCGCCTTTTCCTTGTCTTCGGGCAGCGCCTTGGCGGTGAGCGCGATGATCGGCAGGTCGGCCAGGGCCGGGTTGCCGCGAATCCGGGCAATCGTCTGGTAGCCGTCCATTTCCGGCATCATGATGTCGGTGACGACCAGATCGACCTGGCCCTTCCCGAGCACCTCGAGCGCCTGCTTGCCGTTGACCGCGCCGCGCACGAGAGCACCGTTCTGCTCGAGCGCAGCGGTAACCACGAAGAGGTTGCGGGGGTCGTCGTCCACGACCAGAATCTGCCGTCCACTCAGACGCTTTCCGACCGTCTCGCCATCTTCCATGGCCAACCGCCGGTCACTCGCCCTCGGCGCCTCGCGGACAAAACGTTCGATGTTGTCGAGCAGGCGGCGATCGACCTGCGGTGTCTTGACGATGATGCTGTCCGTATACGCGCGCAGACGCGCTTCGTCCGGCTCGGAGAGCGGTTCGCTCGAGAAGAAGAGCAGCGCACTGCGCGGGTCTGAGCGGCGGATGACTTCGGCAACCGCGACGCCATCGTCGGCGCTGCGACCGCTCAGGTCGACGATCGCCAAGCGCCAGACGCGCTCGGCGAGCGCCGCCTGCAGCGCCGCGTCGTCGCTGCACTCACGTACCAGACCACAGCGGAAACCGGCGATGCGCGCGATCTCGTCGGCGTCGATGCCGCCACTACTGACCACCAGCAACGCCGCGCCAGCCGCCAATACCTCGCTCTCGGCGCGCGCGATCTGCTCAGCATCGACCGGCTTCTGCAGGTAACCGACGATCCCCTGGCGGAGCAGCGCGGCGTCGCGATCGCGCGCCGAAATCACGTAGACCGGAATCTGCGCCAAATCGGGGTCGGTCTTCAGCGCATGCAGCACCCGGTTCCCGTCCATGTCCGGCAGGCCCAGATCGAGCAGAATCCCGGCCGGTCGATGGCGGTGGGCAAGCGCCAGGCCGTCGGCGCCGCACGCGGCAACCAGCGTCT
>NZ_JAVMKF010000106.1:0-5739 GCF_031732815.1 Accumulibacter sp.
GACCAGCCCGTCGCCGAACAGCCGGCCGAAGCGATTGTCGACCTCTTCGGCCAGACTTCCGGCCAGAAAGCGATAGGCGATGCGACCAGGCATTGGCGGCCTGCGCGCGGCGCCTGGCCCGCGTCGCAGATCCTGGATGCCCTGGCTGCGTGCGGCAGCGATCTTGCCCAGCGGCAAGCTGACCGGCGAGACGTGGAGCGCCGTGGTCAGCAGGTGGCCAAGCCGTTCGACCGGCGAGCCAAGCTGTGGCGAACCCAGACAGACCAGCATGTTGGTGGCCTGCGGCCAGTGCATTCCGCTGGCGGCGGCGTGTTCGCAGGCGGCGAGGGCGACCAGGCCACCCATGCTGTGGCCGACAAGAATCAGCCGGCTGTCCGCTTGCGGCCAGGCGGCGCACAGTTGCTCGAGCAGCACGGCCAATTCCTCGCCGTTGCGAGCAAGCGGCAAGCCCGTGTTATAGCGAACGTAGACCGGCGTGTAGCCGAAATCGGCGTGCAGTCGACGGCCGAAGTCGATGCCCGATGTCGGGCTCGACGCCGCGTCTGCCTTTGGCGGTTGCGCTTGCCAGGCGTGCTCGTCGCAAGCCAGACCGTGGATGAACACGCAGATCCGCGGCCCGCATTCCGGCCACGCGGCGCGCAGCGAATCCGCATCCGGCCTTACCGCAACGCCGTTGGCGCGGATCGTCAGATCGATTGCCAGGCGGCTGTTGCCGGCCTCGAGATGGTCACCGAACACGCCGTTGAGAATGCTGTGCACCCGCGTCGCGAGGCGACTCGGCGGTCGACTCGCGGCACGCGGCGTGTAATGCTCCTCCAGCAGCGCGGCAACGCCGAACAGCGCGCCGCTGCCGAATCGAATCGCGTCGTACACCCCGGCGACGACCCTGTCATGCGCGCTCTCGACAAGTCGCGCCGGTCGGCCGAGCAAGGGGATGTGGCGCAGGACGCCAAACGACCGGTCGGCAATCGCGCTGTGCATTTCGCGCACGCGCACCGTCGTCTGTTCTACCGCAGCTTGTACCGCCTGGCTGTAGCCGGCGCGTCGGAACGCATCCGCTGATCTTTTTCCGGCCGACATCTGGTGTCCTTTCGGTGGAACGTTTGGCCGCTTTGCCAGGGCTCAGTCGAGGACGGCAACGCCGAAGCCGTGCCGGCCGAAGTCATTGCCCTTGTCGAGCAGCTAGACTTCGTCGTCACAGGCGAAGGCATCAGGATAGCAGAGCATGTCGGAATCGCAGCCTGGCATCGATGGGAGATTCAACGCCACGTCCGGAAGTGTTTCAGGGTCAGAAGGGCACTGACTGCAGTCGCGATTCGGAGAAAGCGCGCCGACGAAGTCTGGGGTCACAGACTCCGGGGGCAGATCTTGACGCTTGCGTGCCATTCGGCGGTGGCGGGTTGACGCTGGCCCTGCGGGGGTGAAGTCTCGGGTCTTGCCTTACAGTCGACGCTGTCGTAGCGGATACTGAGCAAGGTGAAGACCTGTACCAAGGCAAAAACGCAAGGCCAGACCCCGCTAACGCTCAACCCGCGAATGCCCCCCCCCGTGAGGCTTCGCCACGTTCCCGCCCGACCCCAGGGAACGACCGGCAAGGCAGCACGAGCGGCGCTATCCTTTGCGCCGGCGGCTAGCCACGCCAAGCAAGCCGAGAGCGCTCAGCAGCAGCGTCGCCGGCTCGGGAATCTGCGCCGTCCGCTGGGTTACCACAAGCGCTCCCGTGCCACCGCCAATGCATCCCCCGTAGATCGGGCCGACAAATGGCGGTGTCGTCGCAAAACCGCAGACAGGCGCGGCCGCCGCGTCGATTGCGTACCAGGTCACATTGCTGCTAGCGCCGATCGCTACCTCAAAATGATCGACGGTAACACCATGCGAGGCTGCAATCACGAAGCTTCCCCGATCGATCGAGCCAGCGGCATCGGTCGAAAAGTAGGAGACGCTGACATCGGCCAGATTCCACGTCGAGGTACCGAGCGTGGCGGTGAACGCGGTCAAAGTCACCGGCAAGAAGGCGCCGTTTGGCGTCAGCGGCTCATCCAGCGTAAAGCTGGCGAAAAAGGGCCCTGCTGGCAGCGAAGTGATCCCGAAAACCGGTGTGACAGTGCCAATTCCTGTCGCGGTCAACGTAAGGTCGTAAGAGACCGGTACAGCTTGTGCACCAAGCGTGAACAACGCAGTGGCGAGAGTGACTACGACCTTTTTTGCCTGCTTCATCAGCAACTCCTGGTGAGTGATGGACGACCCCGATTTCCGCTCGCGCACGCGTCATCGCGAACGACCCGGCCAGTGGCCAGACGTCGAGACCGTCTTCATGCAAAAGACATACCAGATCATGAAGCGAACGCTTTAATGAACGCTTGTCTGTCCGCCGGAAAGCCTGCGCGAATAGCGTGTAAAACGGGCCGACACCCGATCATTGATCGCATGCCGTACCCGTTCCACGCCCTTTCCTGTGCAATCAGCCGCGGCAGCCGCACAAACGGGTAGAGCGGAGGACAGGCTTTCGCCCGCCCTCCCCCCGTCAAACCGTGCACGCGATTTTCCCGCACACGCTTTTCCGTTGTTCTTCACGCCAAGGCATGCGCCGAGTTCCAGCCCGCCTTGGTAGGAACTTCGTACAGCCCGTAGCACCCGTAGAGATGAGCACTTGGAAACCGGCCAAAGCCAGTTGCTCGATCCTTCGCCTTATGACGCTTCATCAAATGGGTTCACAACCGGTCTTCCGCATGCTTTCTGACTTTGTTCATCGACAGACTTGAGTTTCGGGAGTCGAAGTAGTCTGCCCAGCCTCTCAGGCTGCGGTGCGCGCTTCCCACGAGGTCGCTCAAGGGCAAGGGGGTCAGATTCCGCCCTGTCAGCGCCGTCGGTTTCGCCTTGATCTGCTTCAGCGGCTTGTCTGCCGGACGGACATTCGGGTACGGTTTTCCAGTCTTGCCCCCATGATTACTCTGACCAGATGTGCTGACAGCTTGCCTCGCAGGTGCTGCCTTTTGGCATATCCGGTCGAGAACATGCAAGTCGCCGTTGACCAGCCACGGGGAGATCACGCCGCCTTGCGGCGTCCGCTGACCAGTGGCTTTTCCGCCGCCCAGCCACTAACTCGGCATGCCGAATGCCATCAAGCTACTTCGACCGATCGGCGTCCATGACTTGGGTGTAGCCCGCGCACAGGGTGTTGGCGATGTCATCCACGGCGTCGTGGGCCGACCTCCTGGGCCGGAATCCTTAGCAGTGCTCACAGAAGTCGGCTGCAAGGATCGGTTCGATGATGAGTTTCGCCGCCATTTGCGCGACCCGATTGCGCAGCGTCGGTACCCCGAGCGGGCGCTGACTGCCATCCGTTTTGAATCATGACGCGCCTTACCGGCTCGGCGCGGCAGGTCTTGCCGTTCAGATCACCGGCCAGGTCTCCCGGAAGCGTTTCTACCGCAATGTCGTTCTCCATGGCCTCGAAAATGATCCCGTCAATACCGGGACTGCCTCGGTTCGACCGGACAGGCCGTCAGGCGTGACTGAGGATGCCTTCCCGGATGACCTTGTCGTAGAACGCGCAAAGGCGGTAGGCCGATTCTTGCTCAGCCTTGGCGTAAAGCTTCCTCTGCAGCGTCCGGAGGGTGTCCGGGGTGACTAGCGACACGGCAATGCCCTCATCCTCCGCTCCTGGCTTGCACGAACAGAGCGGTCTCCCTTCCCTCGACCGGGCTTATGCTGTCCCGCGATCTCGATCGGTACGATGAATCCCTCCGACTCCCGCCTGCAGCCGCTGCGCTTTCCTTGCCTTGTACGCAGCGGTCAGTGGTCTCGCCCGCAGACGGGTCTCCCGTACGGTGCAATCAATCGGCGAGAACATGCCATCCCGGCACCCCGGGAGTGGATGAGTGCCACTCCCGCTATTCCAGCGCCCATCCAACGGCATTCCCATGCTGACCACAGGGTGGGCTCCTCCACATGATTGACCAGGCTACTGACAGGTTCACTTGCGTTACGGCCCGCGCTCTTGCTGTCGGGAAACCAACGACCCCGTGTCACCACGGCGCCCCTTTACCCCTTCCTCATGCGACCAGGGCGTATCGACAACTCCCCGGGCGGGACCTCAACCCGCCAGGCTGATTGCTGTTGCTGCGCACGGTCAGGTCCTTCTGCTTGCCTTCGCCCGCCCCAGCGCTCACGGCCCTTTCCCGCTGTCTTGCCTTTCCCCCGGCAGTTCCGCGCAAGCATTCCGGAGCGTGACCAGGCGCTTCAGGGCAACTATATGCACACTAATCCCTCCCCCGAGAATGCGCCACGGTGGGCAAAAGTCAACATCTGACCCCGGCAACCGCGTGCACCCCGAAACACTGCCGAAACAATGAACCCCAAAACAGGCTAATCCCCGCAGCGCAGCGCTCGACAGGTATGAGGCCGAACTGCAGTCAGCCGCAGCGCTGCGCGCCTGGGCGGCGAAGTTCAATCTGCCGCGCGTTCAGGCCATCGATCACGCGGAAACGGATTTGGCGCGCCGCGCTCGGCGCCGTTGCCTGGCGCAGACGCTGCGCCTTCCCCAAGGAGAACCGGGCAGGATTTCGAGATTGACACCTCGTTCTGCAGGCTCATACACTCCTGACGGTGCCGTTGGTTTTCCATCCTTTGCCACGAGGCTTGACGATGAGCAACAAGGTTGACGATCTGGGCCTCGAACACGTGCACGCCTTGCGGGCTGAACAAGAGCGCATCGAAAGCGAGGTGCAGCCAGTCGCCGCTCGACCTGCCAGCCTGGAGACGAGCACTGCCGCTGGCCGACGCCACGGCTCAGCCGGCGCCGCGTGGCGCCAAGCTGGATGCCGGCAGGCTGTGCCCTCGTCGTTTTCGTGAGCGAGAGCGAAACCTGTGCTGGCGATTAGTCGCGCCTGCTGCCTGATCGTGGCGCTTGCCCTGGCGCTGTTCGCGCCGTCGGCCGCACGCGGCCAGACGGCGGTCGGCGGGCTGGCCCAGGTCGACGCGCGCGCCGAGGTGGCGGCGGCGCTCTACGCCGCGTCGGCAACGCAAGCGGCCGCCGAACGACAGGCCGACGCCCGGCTGCGGGCGCAGCGCAACGAAATCGAAGCGCTGCGCGCCGAGGTGCGCGCCGGTGACGCGAAACGGCGTACCGCCCTCGCCGCCGCCGAAGAGGCCTACGTCGCCGCGCTGGCGGCGCGCGACCGCGCCTACGCGCACGAGATCGCCGTGTTCCGCCAGGCGGTGCAGGACATCGCGGCCACCCCGGAAGGCGCCGCCGCCCTGGCGCGCTTCAACGCCGGCGACGAAGCCGGGGCGCTGAGCATCCTCGACGGACTACGCCAGGCGCGCGACGCCGCGCGCAAGAAAGCGGCCGCCATCGAGAGCGCCGCCGAAGGCCGACGCATTGCCACGCTCGCCCTGGAAGCACGCACCCGCGGCAAGCAGACGACCGCCCAGGTCATCGCGCGCTACGCAGAAGTCACCGCCCTCGATCCCGGCGTGCACTGGGACTGGATCGAACTCGGCCGGCTTTATCACGCCGACGGGCGACTCGCCGACGCCGAGCGGGCGGCCCACGCCGCCGCAGAAGCTGCGGCCGACGACTGGGGCCGTTCAGTCGCCTTCGTGGCTCTCGCCGATGTGCGGGTCGCCCAGGGCGACGGACCGGCAGCGCTCGTCGCCTTCCGCCAGGGACTCGCCATCGACGAGGCGCTGACCCGGCGCGACCCGGCCAACACCCAGTGGCAGCGCGACCTCTCG
>NZ_JAVMKF010000107.1:0-2976 GCF_031732815.1 Accumulibacter sp.
GTGGACCTGCCCGACCGATGGGCCGGCAAGATCAGCTACCAGTTGCTGGGCTCGGCGGCCAATCTGCTCGACTTCGCCATCCACGAAGGCGACGTCCTCGAATATCTGCACCGCCTGCAGTCCGAGCACGCGCGACGCGTGCGCAACCTGCTGGCGGAACTGCGCGACGGCCATCTGCTGCTGATCGACTGCCGGCTGCCCGATTGGGCCGGGCGTTCGCTGCTGCGGCTGATGAACAACGAGTCGCTGCAGAGCAAAGCCACGCTCGAATTCATGGCCGACAGCGCCGGCGACCCGCGGCTCAGCGCCTTCATCAGCCGCTTCAGCCCCAACAGCCTGCTTTTTCCCGGCCGCGCCAGCGAATTCGTCGCCGAACTCAGCCGCCGCTGGCAGGCGACGCGCGCCGCCGGCGACCCCGCCGCAGCGCGCCACGCCGCCGCGGTGCAGCCGGCGGGCAGCGCCGACGGACCGCAGGTCTTCGTCAGCTACGCCAGCCAGAACACTGCCCAGGCCCGCGCCATCGCCAACCGCCTGCTCGAACTCGGCGCCGGCGACGTCTGGCTCGACAAAAGAAAATTACTCGGCGGCGATGACTGGTCGAGCCGCATCGAGCAGGCGATCGAAAAGTGCGACTATTTCCTGCCGCTGCTTTCGCAGGAAGCCGACGCCCGCCGCGAAGGCGTTTTCTGGGAAGAATGGGCGAGCGCCCTCCGCCGGGCCGGCCGGGTCGCCGACGCTTTCATCCTGCCGACGCTGATCGACGCCGACTGCAAGCTCAACTCCGACAGCCACCAGCGCTATCGGCGCATCGGCCGCGAACTGGGCAGCGAACGCTTCTTCCAGTTGCACCTCCTGCGCGCGCCAGACGGCGTATTCACCACCGAAGCCGAGAAAGACCTCAGCCAGCGCTTCGCAGCATTCCGGAATAACTGAGCGATGCGCGCGCGCCAGATCGACCGCGAAAACCCCTGGCCGTGGCTGGAGCCTTTCGACGAAGCCGCCGCCGCATTCTTCAACGGCCGCGACGACGATTCCCTCGCGCTCGAACGCTACCTGCTCTCGGGTCCGGCCAGCGTGCTGTTCGGCAAATCCGGCCTCGGCAAGACCTCGCTGCTGCAGGCCGGCCTGTTTCCGCGCCTGCGCCGCCAGCGGCTGCTGCCGGTGCTCGTCCGCCTCGATCACGGCGACGAGGCGCCGGCGGCGCTCGCGCAGATCCACCACCGCCTGCGGGAGGAAGGCGCCAGCCATGGCCTGACGCCGCCGGGCCCACTGAGTCCACCGGACCCGCCGGGCGGCGCAGCGGCGACCGACGAACCGGCCGCCGCGCTATGGTTGGCGCTGCACACGCCGCCGCTCGGCGCGCGCGACGCCGCGGGCCAGAGCTGGCAGCCGGTTTTCGTCCTCGACCAGTTCGAAGAAATCTTCACGCTGGGCGCACAAAACGCCGAGCGGCAGCGGCGCCAGTTCGGCGATCTCGGCGATTTGATCGAAAACCGCATCCCGGCCGCCGTCGGCCAAGCGATCGCCGCCGACGAGGAACTGCTCGACCGCCTGCAACTCGACGCCCAGCCCTACCGCGTCATCCTCGGTCTGCGCGAAGACTACCTGCCCGAGCTTGAACGCTGGTGCGACCGGATTCCCCGCCTCGGCCCCAACCGCTACCGTCTGTTGCCGATGCGCGTCGATCAGGCGCTCGCCGCGACGCGACAAACCGGCGGCGCGCTGCTCAGCGACGAGGCCGCCGAACGGATCGTCCGCTTCGTCGCCAGCCAACAGGAAAGCGACGCCCGCGGCGCCGTCGGTGGCGCCGACAGCGCCGCGCCGCGCATCGAGCCGGCGCTGCTCAGCCTGGTCTGCGCCGGCCTCAACGCTGCGCGCCAGGCCAGCGGTGCGGCGCAGATCGACGCCGACAACCTCGAACAGCACGGCGGCGCGATCATCGAAAGCTTTTACGACGACGCGCTGACCGGCATCGCCCCGGAACTGATCGCCTTCGTCGAAAACGAGCTGATTACCCCCGAAGGCATCCGCCTGACCTACCCGCTGAAGTCGATCGTCCAGCGTCCCGGCATCGTCCGCGGCGACGTCGACACGCTGATCGACCGTCGCCTGCTGCGCAAGGATGCCTTCGTCGACGGCGACCGCGTCGAAATGGTGCACGACCGGCTGGCCGCCGTCGCCCTGCAGCGCCGCCGTCACCGCGAACAGGCGGCAGCCGAGCAGCGTCTGCGCGAAGACGCCGAACGCGCCGCCGCGCTGCTCGACGAGCAACGCAAACGCACGGCAGCCGAAGCGGCGGCACGGCGGCAGGCCGAGGAAGCGGGTACCCGCCTGCGCCGGCTGCAGCGCTGGCTGTGGGGCGCGCTGATCGGGTTGGTGGTGCTGCTCGGCGTGGCGCTGGCCGCGGCTTGGCACGCCGACCGGCAGAGCGGCATTGCCGAGCAACGCCTGTTCGAAGCAACGACTTTGCGTCTGGCCGCCGAAGGTCCGGCGATCACCCGCGGGGATCGGGTCGGTGGCAGCTTGCGCGGTTTGTTGACGCTCCTGGCGGCGCATCGGCTCGGCAGTCCGGACAACCCACGCTCGTCGGCGGCAGCCTATGGCGCGCTGCAGCGCGAGGAGCAGCGATTCGCCGGGCTACGTTTGCTTCTTGAACAGTCATCGGTAGTGACCAGCGTCGCCTTCAGCCCCGACGGGCGGCGCATCGTCTCCGGCAGTGACGATAATACGCTGCGCCTGTGGGACGCCGCCACCGGCGCGGCGATCGGCGAGCCACTGCGCGGGCATACCGAAAGGGTCGCCAGCGTCGCCTTCAGCCCCGACGGGCGGCGCATCGTCTCCGGCAGTGGGGATAAAACGCTGCGCCTGTGGGACGCCGCCACCGGCGCGGCGATCGGCGAGCCGCTGCAGGGGCATACCGAATGGGTCAGCAGCGTCGCCTTCAGCCCCGACGGGCGGCGCATCGTCTCCGGCAGT
>NZ_JAVMKF010000107.1:3076-5641 GCF_031732815.1 Accumulibacter sp.
AAAACGCTGCGCCTGTGGGACGCCGCCACCGGCGCGGCGATCGGCGAGCCGCTGCGCGGCCATACCGAAAGGGTCTTCAGCGTCGCGTTCAGCCCCGACGGGCGGCGCATCGTCTCCGGAAGTTTCGACAAAACGCTGCGCCTGTGGGACGCCGCCACCGGCGCGGCGATCGGCGAGCTGCTGCGCGGGCATACCGGATGGGTCTTCAGCGTCGCCTTCAGCCCCGACGGGCGGCGCATCGTCTCCGGCAGTGACGATAAAACGCTGCGCCTGTGGGACGCCGCCACCGGCGCGGCGATCGGCGAGCCGCTGCGCGGGCATACCGACTGGGTCCGCAGCGCCGCCTTCAGCCCCGACGGGCGGCGCATCGTCTCCGGCAGTGAGGATGAAACGCTGCGCCTGTGGGACGCCGCCATCGGCGCGGCGATCGGCGAGCCGCTGTGCGGGCATACCGGAGGGGTCCGCAGCGTCGCCTTCAGCCCCGACGGGCGGCGTATCGTCTCCGGCAGTGAGGATAAAACGCTGAGCCTGTGGGACGCCGCCATCGGCGCGGCGATCGGCAAGCAGCTGCGGGGGCATACCGAACGAGTCTCCAGCGTCGCCTTCAGCCCCGATGGCCGGCGCATCGTCTCCGGCAGTTGGGATGCTACGCTGCGCCTGTGGGACGCCGCCACCGGCGCGGCGATCGGCGAGCCGCTGCGGGGGCATACCGAACGAGTCTCCAGCCTCGCCTTCAGCCCCGATGGCCGGCGCATCGTCTCCGGCAGTGGGGATAGAACGCTGCGCCTGTGGGACGCCGCCACCGGCGCGGCGATCGGCGAACCGCTGCGCGGGCATACCGAATGGGTCACCAGCGTCGCCTTTAGCCCCGACGGGCGGCGCATTGTCTCCGGCAGTGGGGATAAAACGCTGCGCCTGTGGGACGCCGCCACCGGCGCGGCGATCGGCGAGCCGCTGCGCGGGCATACCGTAGGGGTCAGCAGCGTCGCCTTCAGCCCCGACGGGCGGCGCATCGTCTCCGGCAGTTGGGATAAAACGCTGCGCCTGTGGGACGCCGCCACCGGCGCGGCGATCGGCGAGCCGCTGCGCGGGCATACCGTAGGGGTCAGCAGCGTCGCCTTCAGCCCCGACGGGCGGCGCATCGTCTCCGGCAGTTGGGATAGTACGCTGCGCCTGTGGGACGCCGCCACTGGCGCGGCGATCGGCGAGCCGCTGCGCGGGGATGCCGACAGCGTTTCCAGCGTTGCCTTCAGCCCCGATGGGCGGCGCATCGTCTCCGGGAGTGGGGATAATACGCTGCGCATCTGGCCAGTCTTCGACTCCTGGGCCGACGCGCTGTGCGCCAAGCTGGCGCGCAACATGACCCGCAAGGAATGGGCCAGTTGGGTGGCCGCCGACATTCCTTACACTTGTCAATGCCCGGGCTTACCGGTGCCGCCCGACGACGATCCGCTGTCGTCCACCCCGGCGGCGATCTGTCCGAGCCCCTGGCAGCCGCAACCCGTCGCCAGCCGGCGCGCGCCGTAACGGACACCCGAGCCACACGCCGCAAGCAGTGCCGCGCGGCGCGACCGCTGGCCGAGGCTCCCGGACGCAGGGAACTGGGACACCGGGACACCGGGCACCGGGATACCGGGAGAGCCAGGGAAAAGCCGCTAATACCGCTTACGCGTTGTCGCCGGGCGCCGCCGTCCGGCGCCGCCGGCCCGGTTGCAGCCGGCGGTTCGGCCGCTGGGCCGGGCGTGCCGAGGGCATCGGAGTGCTTCCGCTGCCGGTTACGAAAGCTGGAGTCGTGCGACCATGCCGAACATGGCCGGACGCGCCGTCCGCAGCCGGGCCGATTCAGCGATGTGACCAACGACTGCTCGGCGCGCAGCGCGAATACCTGGTCGTCAGATGGGAACGCCCTTCGCAGGACGCTGAAGCTGAGCAACTGCTGCAGCCATTGGCAGTCGAGCCCATCGACGGCGATGAGTTCGGCCGGGCTTCGCTGAAGATTTGCGTTGCGTTGGTGTTCGCTGGCGCCAGCCGCCTGTCCTTGGATCGCGCTTGGCGCGCAAGGCGGGTAACGCGAAAGCCGGAAACCGGCGATCGGTGCGATCGCCGGTGTCGATTACATCGACTACCGCATTTCCGTGGTTATCGCGCGTTCGCAGGCGCGCTGCAAGCCGTTTCCGGCACGAGTCGAGCAGCGCTGATGTGGCACGGCGGCGTCGCCGACCAGCGCCGGCGACGCCGCTGCCGCTTCGGCAATCGCTGGCGGGGCAGCGGCGGCCGAGGAATCGGCAGCGGCAGCCGCCGCGAGTCGGCGATCAGGAAGGCCAGCGAGGCTATGGCCACTGCCGGCGAATAGGCGAGCCTGACGATGACGATCGCCGGGTTCGCGAACCGGTTGCCGATGAGCGGCAGCAGCCCGACGACGAAGGTGAGCGCAATCATCCTGAAAACCGCAGTTACCAGCGTGCAAACCGGCCGAACCGCAGGCAATGTGTGGCTTTTTGTCGGATGACAGAGGTCACCAGATGGGTGAGGCGAAACGGAAGCTGGAGAGGCGCAAAGAAATGC
>NZ_JAVMKF010000108.1:0-5618 GCF_031732815.1 Accumulibacter sp.
TACGCCGAGATCAGCCAGCCCGCCGCGCGCTTCCTGGCCCGGCAGGGCGACCCCGCCACTCTCACGCAACGGCTGGGCGTGGTGAAGGATCAACAGGTTCGGCAGCGGCTGCGGCGTGGTTTGATCCGCCGCCAGACCTTCTCCGGCGATGCGCTGCGCGATCTGTTGCAAAGCGACGCAGCGACGACCCGGGCCGAAGCCGCCTGGATCGCCGGCAACAGCGGCGACCGGGATTTGGCGGGAGCCGTGCAAGCCGCGCTGGAGCGGGCGGCCAACGGTTGGCGGCAGGCCGACGAGCGGCATTCGTGGGAACAGGCCGGCGCGGAAGCGCAAGCCTGGCGGGCCAGTCTGTGGGCCGCCCGTCAACTGCAACTGGCCGTCGCGCCAGCAGCGCGGGCCGCGCTCGCCGATCCCCGCCATCCGGTCACGGTGCGGCGCGAGGCGATTCGCTGTCTGGCCGAGTGCGGTGATGCCAAGGACAGCAACGCCCTGTTGCAAGCCCTGGGCGATGTCGATGCCGGCGTGCGTGCGGCGGCCAGCGCCGCTCTGGCCCGGCTTGGCGGTGAACCCGTGCTCCAGCATTTGGAGCGGTCCAAGAGCGCCGACGGAGCGGCCTTGCGCCCGGTTCTGCGGGCGGTTCTGTCCAAAGCGGATGGCCGTTTGCTGAACAACGCCGAACAGCGGCAAACCGCATTGCCGGTTTATCTGGAGCAGCGGGAAGTCGCGGCGCTAGTCCGTCGCGCTACGATGACCGACGGAGAGGCGGTGGCGCGGTCGAGCGCGATTGCGGCTTTGGGTCGGCTGGGCGGCGAAGCGGCGCAAACCGCGTTGCAGGGCATCCTGGCCAACAAGAGCGAGGACGGGGCGATTCGAGCCATTGCGTTCAAGAGCTTGCGGCGGCTGGAACGGCGAGCGGTGAATCGGGTTGCTTCTGGTGGATAGGTGGATTAGCCAATTTCCGGTAGTCAATAAGGAGCGTAGGAGATCGTCTACCGCTTGAGGTAACCGGATGCCGGAGTGCGAAGCGCGGAGGGAATCGGCAAGTGTGGCTTGCGGGCGGTCTGGTTGGCCGAGATGTTGGGTTACATGTGTATGCTCATGGGCGCGCTAGCCATGCTCTGACGATGGTAGCGACTGCAGCACCACCGGAAAACGCGTCTGGAAAACGAACCCACTCGCCAGTGGAGGCATGTAACACAAGAGGAACGTCTTTCTCGCCAATTAGCTTGGTGGACTCTCATGCAACCGAACATGCTAATTCAGCGGCAGGTCACGCAGCGGACCGCCGCTGCAATAGGTTGTTAAGCGCCACTCCATTATTACCATGCTTTCATCTTGAATAGTCGACCGTGCTCGCCCTCATCGTGCAACGTCACAACAACTTCGTCCGCAGAAAACACTGGCTCATCCGCATCGGCCCGCGTCGGCAAGTCAGAATCGATCAGTGTGATGATCGGCTGTAGCCCTAGCTCGGCGTACCGACGAATGACCGACAACAAGTTTTCCTTCTTGCGATCATCTAGGGACTCGAACACGCCATCGTGATAGGCAAAACGAGGAAATTTGTCGTCCAAGTGCGCGCGAAGCACGGCCATGTCAAAGGCGATGCAGAGCAACTTACGATAGGTGTGACCGAAGTGAGCGCTGGTCGCATTGCCCGATTCGTCGAGGATTTCGGCTTTGAACTCCAGATGACCAGCCTGGTTCGGCGACACGCTCAGCAACGCCTTGCGGTCGATCACCTCTTCGACGATCTCGCTGAAGAACAGGCGGATCGCCGAGAATAGACTGCCCTGATCCGAGTTCTGCTTCTCCACATCCCCCTCGATTTCGGTCTGCAAATGACCGCGCTCTTCGGTCAACGCCCGGATTTCGGTTCGCAGATCCTGCAGGCGATGCAGGAAGCCGCGCTGACGTTCCAGCGAAGTGATGTCAGCGCGCAGCGTCACCATCTCGTCCGAAACTTGCTTGTACTTGCCGAAGATGTCGGTACCGCTCAGGAATGACAGCATGTCCGAACGCTTCTTGCCTAGCGCATTCAGTTCGGCATTGATGCGCTTGAGTTCGGCTTCGACCTCCGCGCGTTCTTCCTGCAGATAACCACGGCGCTCGTCCGTAATCGCCCGATTGAATGCGATCAACTGCTGGAAGTCCTTCTTGATCTGCCCCCTGAAGAAGACACCCGCCTCCTCGAATAAACGCTGTGCCTCGTCGGGATTGAAGAGGATCTGGTCCTCCTCCAGCGAGGCAAGGATCTTTTTCCTATTCTGATTGAGCGAATAGCGCTCGGCATTGAGGGCCGCAATACGTTCGTCAATGTCATCGACCAACTGCTTGGTGCGGTCTTTGTCCTGCGCTCGGAAGTCAAAGGCATCAAGTAGCATCTGCTTTTTTTCGGCCTCCTTCTGCTTGAGCAACAGGATGCCTTCAATTTTGCTGATGTCCTCAATGGATCCACCCAGCTCGTTCTTGATGGTTTGTGCGGTGGACTGCCTTTCTGCAAGTTGCTCTTCCTTCTCGTAGTGATGAGCCACCAGTTGTGCGTCAAAGCCGAGGACATGGGCGAGAAAGGGTTTCCAGTCCGAATGCGCGGCCGCGAACTTGCGCAGATGAAACACGTCGCGGAAATCGTCTTGGGAACGCAGCAAATAGCCCAAGCCTTTGCGAAACGCCCATGGCTTAAGCGCACGCCAGTCGAGCAATCCGTCCAGCAGATCGCGCGCTCGGTCGAATGGCATGTCTTGATGATCCCACTCTCCCGACGGCAACATCGACAAGTCTTGATGCCCTGCCTCGTGGCGCTTGAAGCTGATCTTCGTGGTTTCCTCGACGCCGCGCCGAATCGTCACGAATGAAGCATCTTCTAGCTCGATCTCAAGGTAAAAGATGAACGCTTGAAACAGATCTAGGTGCTTAAAGAGAAAGAATCTAGGATCGCGCTTGGCCAGGAAACAGAAGTCGAGCAGCCGCCCGAGCGTGGTCTTGCCTAGGTTGTGGGTATCCTTGTTGCGGTTTTCCGGCAGACGGATTTCAGCCATGACGACGTTCAGGCCCTGGACGAACTCCACGGGTTCGAACACCTCCGGCTTATTGGAATAGAGTCTAGACAGCTTCATTGGGCCCCACGTACTCCACAGCGTCGGTCTTGGGGCGATATTCGATCAAGCCCATGAGATACAGGAAATTCAGTGCTGGCAGGAAAAGCACGTCGCCGCCGACCACGCTTTTCTTGGCGAACTTGCGCAGCACATCGTACTCATCGACCCGGCGAATCTTCAGGCGCGTCAGCAGCAACAGCGCCACGCTGATAACTGTGCGATCAGGGTGAGAGTGTTTGGTCGGACGAAGCATCGCCCACCTCCCCGATATCACAGTTCCAATACATGTAAAACAGCACGGCGCGGGTCAGGCGCTTGTGGGCGTGCTGCCGCAAAACCGGATCGCGATTGAACAGCAGGTCCACGAGGTACTCCATCACCTTGTCGAAGGTTTGATAGTCCTTGCGTTTGGCGATGATCTTGAGCTGGAACTCATCGACCACCGACTCGTACATGCGCATCAATTCAAGGTTTTCAGGCGCCGCCAGAAAGGATCGAATCTGCGCGGTCTCCTTCAGGTACTTTCGCCGCTGTGCCTTGGCGTAGTCGGCGCTCATGTTGTTGAGCGCATTCTTCTGCTCGTAGGCCACGCGAGGCGTCGGTGGATCGTCGAACAGAGCCAACACGCCGTCTCTCTGCCGGGCCAGCGCTTGCACTACTTCGGCCAGATCGTCGGGGCTGACAATCAGCGGCGAATCGACCGGATCAAGGTCTGCTTCCTTCGCCACGTCCGGAAAGCGCTTCAGCCAGATCTCCAGTTGCTCCAAACCACACAGGTAGATCGACGAAGCCGGAATGCCGCATTCCGACGCTATGTGGGCGCGTATTTCCGTTTCGGCGTTGCCTGCTAGGCGTCGGTTGGCGAACAGCATGTAGTGATCAAGCTGCTTGGCGTCGCGCAGCTTCTTGATACGTGGAATCTCCTTGCCCAGCACGGTGTTGACAGCGGACGTGCTGAAAAAGTCGGACTCGGAGAAATTACGGTTAAAGCCCTTGGTATGTTTGGCCTGGATGATGGTGGTTCCGGCCCAAGGCGCTGCCGTGCTCGGATGAAGTTCGGCTGTGCCCACGAACTTGGCATCGCGCCCGCCGTCGGGCCCTTTCGCAAAGCCTTGTACAGCGACCCCAAGCAAACGCTGGCACAAAAGTACGATCAATCGCTCGAACTGCTCGTCACTGAGATCCTCGTATGCGAACTTCATTCGATCCCCACGTTCCCGTCTTCTGGGTTGCGATTTACAGGTGCTTAACGGGGCGGCGGATAAACCACGCGGGGCGGGAATACCTTAGATTTTTCCGCCCGGAGTCGGCTTGATCCGCTGGCGAAGCTTCATGGCACACCTCTCGGGTAATTATACGTAAATTTTACGGCGGGTTGTGGTCGGCATCGCACGAGATAATGATGAGGCGTGCAGACCAACGCGCCGCCAAACGAAAAAGGGCCGCCTGATTGGGCGGCCCTTATTGCCCGAAGGCATCGGCGCTCGAATCGAGCCGACTGTCAGCGGCGTTCGAGCGCCTTATGCCACCGGCATCACAGGTCAAACCGGTCGAGGTTCATCACCTTCGTCCAAGCCGCCACAAAGTCCTGCACAAATTTCTCGCGGGCATCGTTGGCCGCATAAAATTCCGCGACCGCGCGCAGCTCGGAGTTTGAACCAAACACCAGATCGACGGGGGTTGCCGTCCACTTGACGTTGCCCGTCTTGCGGTCGCGACCTTCGTAAAGGCCCTCGGTCTTGGCCGACTTGGACCACTGCGTCGACATGTCGAGCAGATTCACGAAGAAGTCGTTGCTCAGCGTGCCGGGCCGGTCGGTGAACACGCCATGCGCGGACTGGCCCGTGTTCGCGTTCAAGGCGCGCATCCCGCCCACCAGAACGGTCATTTCGGGAACGGTGAGATTCAGCAGACTGGCCCGATCCACCAGCATTTCCGCCGGTGAGCGGGGGTTGTTGGCGCCGAAGTAGTTGCGGAAACCGTCGGCGGTCGGTTCGAGCACGGCAAACGAAGCCACATCGGTCTGTTCCTGCGACGCATCCGCGCGCCCTGGCACGAAGGGAACCTTAACGTCGTACCCGCCCTGCTTCGCGGCCTGCTCGACGGCCGCTGCTCCGCCCAACACGATCACGTCGGCGAGCGACACTTTCTTCCCGCCGGACTGCGCACCATTAAAGTTCCGTTGAATGTCTTCCAAGCTCTTCAGCACCTTGGCCAGCTCTGCCGGATTGTTCGCCGCCCAATCCTTTTGCGGCGCGAGGCGGACGCGCGCCCCGTTCGCGCCGCCGCGCAGGTCGGAGCCCCGGAAGGAAGCGGCCGACGCCCAGGCGGTTCTCACCAGTTCGGAAGTGGTCAAGCCGGAAGCGAGAATCTTGGCCTTGAGCGCCGCGATGTCGTTCGCATCGATCAAGGCGTGATCGACTGCGGGCACCGGATCTTGCCAAATCAACACGTCCTTGGGAGCTTCGGCGCCGAGGTAGCGCGCCCGTGGACCCAAATCGCGATGCGTCAGCTTGAACC
>NZ_JAVMKF010000109.1:0-5550 GCF_031732815.1 Accumulibacter sp.
ATCTGCGAGATCATGCGCGCCTACGATGTTGCCTTCAGCCTGGGCGACGGCTTGCGCCCAGGTTCGATCTACGACGCCAACGACGATGCCCAGATCGGCGAACTGAAGACGCTCGGCGAACTGACCGAGATTGCCTGGCGGCATGACGTGCAGGTCATGATCGAGGGTCCCGGTCATGTGCCGATGCAGTTGATCAAGGAGAACATGGACCTGCAGCTCGCCTACTGCAAGGAAGCGCCGTTCTATACGCTCGGCCCGCTGACCACCGACATCGCACCCGGTTACGACCACATCACGAGTGGCATTGGCGCCGCGATGATCGGCTGGTACGGTACGGCAATGCTCTGCTACGTGACGCCCAAGGAACACCTCGGCCTGCCCGACAAGGACGATGTGAAGACCGGCATCATTACCTACAAGCTGGCCGCACACGCGGCGGACCTCGCCAAGGGCCATCCCGGCGCGCAGATTCGCGACAATGCCCTGTCCAAGGCGCGTTTCGAGTTCCGCTGGGAAGACCAGTTCAATCTCTCGCTCGACCCGGACAAGGCGCGCGAGTTTCACGATGAAACCCTGCCCAAGGAGTCGGCCAAGGTTGCCCATTTCTGCTCGATGTGTGGCCCGCATTTCTGCTCGATGAAGATCACGCAGGACATTCGCGACTTCGCCGTGGCGCAGGGTGTCAGCGATAGCGAGGCGTTGAGCCGGGGAATGACCGCGAAGGCCATCGAGTTCGTCAGCGCGGGCGCCGAGGTATACCGCAAGGTCTGAATCCACGCTGGCTGGCGGGCTACGCTTGTCCGCCGGCTTTCGGTCGGCCGGTGCGCGGCGGGCGTAGCCGCCGCCGGATCGCTGAGCTCCTTGGTACGCTCCGGCCTGTCATCAAGCTGTAACAGGGGTCGACGAGAATCTGTTCCATCGTCTCACAGGAGAAACGCGATGAAGCAGGTACGGAAGACCACGATGGCGGCCTTGCTCGCGCTGTCGGCCGTCGGTAGCGCGCAGGCACAGATCGTCAAGCTGGACGGGTCGTCCACGGTATATCCCATCTCCGAAGCCGTCGCCGAGGAGTTCCAGAAAGCCAGAAAGAACGTCGTCAAGGTTACCGTCGGCATTTCCGGCACCGGTGGCGGCTTCAAGAAGTTCTGTCGCGGCGAAATCGACCTTGCCAACGCTTCCCGCCCGATTCTGAAGAAGGAGATGGAGGCCTGTGCGCAGGGCGGCATCAGGTTCTTCGAACTGCCGATCGCCTATGACGCGTTGACCGTCGTGGTTAATCCCAAGAACCCGCTCAAGCAGGTGACGGTGGCCGACCTGAAGACGATGTGGGAAGCGGCCGCACAAAACAGGATCACCAACTGGAAGCAGGTCAACCCGGCCTTTCCGGATGCCGCGCTGAAACTGTTTGGTCCGGGCGCCGATTCGGGCACTTTCGACTATTTCACCGAAGCGATAAACGGCAAGGCAAAAGCCTCGCGTGGCGACTTCACCGCTTCCGAAGATGACAACGTTCTGGTCCAGGGCGTGCAGCGTGATCCGGGCGCCCTCGCCTATTTTGGCTTCGCCTATTACAGCGAGAACCGGGACAAGCTGAAAGCCCTGGCCATCGTCGATCCGAAGACCGGCAGGGCGGTTGAACCTTCGCTGAAGACCGTGCTGGAAGGCCTCTACCAACCGCTCTCACGCCCGATCTTCATCTACCTCAGCGAGTTGAGCTTCAAGAAACCCGAAGTGCGTGAGTTCGTCGAGTTTTACCTCAAGAACGCTGCCAAGCTGGCGCAGGAGGTGAAATACGTGCCGCTTCCAGCGCGCGCCTACGAGCTGAACGCCGAGCACCTGAAACAGGGCAAACTGGGTAGCATGTTCGGCGGCGAAGCCGAAGTTGGCGTGAGAATCGAAGACCTTCTTGCGCGCGAAGCCAGGCTGTGAGCCCATCGTCGTCGAGTCCTGCAGTCAGTGAGCGGCTGGCCCGCAAGGCGAGTCGCCACATCAGCGAGCGCATCATCGAAGCCACGCTGTTTGCTGCCGCTGCGGTCTCCATCTTTGTCACGCTGGCTATCGTTTTCATCCTGGTGCGAGAATCGGTAGCCTTCTTCCAGCAGGTCCCGGTCGTCGACTTTCTGAGCGATACGCAATGGACTCCGCTTTTCGACGATGCGCACTTCGGAATCTTGGTGCTGCTCTCCGGCACCGCGGTCAGCTCGACGGTCGCTTTGGCGGTGGCCATCCCGATCGGCACGACGATCGCCATATTCCTCTCCGAATTCGCCAGCCAACGAACGCGCGAGACGGCGAAACCGATACTCGAACTGCTCGCCGGAATGCCGACCGTCGTTTTCGGCTATTTCGCACTGATGTTCGTCACGCCACTCCTGCAAGAACTGATGCCCGAGCTGCCCGGCTTCAATCTGCTCTCGGCCGGCCTGGTCATGGGCATCATGATCGTCCCGATCGTCAGCTCGATCGCCGAGGATGCGATGCGCGCCGTGCCGATGGCCTTACGCGAGGGTTCCTATGCGATGGGGGCGACGCGACTGCAAACGGCGTTCTACGTCGTCCTGCCGGCCGCCGTCTCGGGGATCGGAGCAGCGTATATCCTCGGCATTGCGCGCGCGGTCGGCGAGACGATGATCCTTGCCATCGCCGCCGGCATGCAGCCGAAGCTGACGTTCGACCCGCGCGAACCGGCGGCGACGATCACCGCCTTCATCGTCCAGGTGGCGCTCGGCGATCTGCCGCACGGCTCGATCGGCTACCAGACGATCTTTGCCGCCGGCCTGACGCTGATGCTGTTTACGCTGTTGTTCAACATTCTGGGCTTCTGGCTGCAACGGAAGTACCGTGAGAGGTATTGACATGTCGTCATCAGCGCCCAGCGACGTCGCGCTCATCCGTGCGGAAATCAGGCGTCGCAAGCGCCGCGACTTGTGGTTTGGCGCGCTCGGAGTCCTCGCCCTGGCGCTCGCTCTGCTGACCGTCGTGACGCTCTTCATCAACATGTTGATCGACGGCTGGGCCCGTCTGACGCCGGAGTTTTTCACCAGCTTTCCGTCGCGCCGCGCGGGCCAGGCGGGAATCCTTTCAGCCTGGGTTGGCAGCCTGCTGGTCATGCTGGTCACGGCCAGCGTGGCCGTACCGCTGGGTGTTGCCGCCGGAATTTGGCTGGAGGAGTACGCGCCGAAGCATTGGCTCACCGACATCATCGAAATCAACATCAACAATCTGGCTGGCGTTCCGTCGATCATCTACGGGCTGTTGGCGCTAGGTCTGTTCGTCTATACCTTCGGCCTTGGGCAAAGCATTCGTACGGCTGGCCTGACGCTGGCACTGCTGATCTTGCCGATGATCATCGTCGCCACGCGCGAGGCGATCCGCGGTATTCCGCAGAGCATCCGCGAGGGAGCGTATGCGCTTGGCGCCACACGATGGCAGATGGTCAGGCGCCATATTCTGCCCTACTCGATGCCCGGCATTTTTACCGGCGTTATCATCGGCATGGCGCGCGCAATCGGCGAGACCGCACCGATCATCACGATCGGCGCACTGACCTTCATCGCTTTCCTGCCGCCAGCGCCGCTTGTCGGAACACCGCCCTTTGTCAACTTCGAGTGGCTGTCAGCGCCCTTCACCGTCATGCCGATCCAGATCTTCAACTGGACATCGCGCCCGGAGGCGGCTTTTCAGCAGAACGCTGCCGCCGCCAGCGTCATCCTGGTCGCGATGACCCTGATGATGAACGGCTTGGCGATCTGGTTGCGTTACCGGCTGCGCAAAAACCTCAAATGGTAGGGTGAGCATGGACCCATCACGCGGTGCGATCAGCGAACTACCGATCAAGGCGGAAGTACGCAACTTCAATTTCCATTACGGCGAATTCCACGCGCTGAAGGACGTGACGATGCCATTGTGCGAGCGCAAGGTCACGGCGCTGATCGGTCCTTCAGGCTGCGGCAAGTCGACGCTCTTGCGCTCGTTCAATCGCATGCACGACCTCTATGCGGGCAATCGCTACGGTGGTGAGATCATTCTGCATCCCGACCAGACCAATCTGCTTGACCCACGTGTCGATCCGATCGAGGTACGCATGCGGCTGTCGATGGTCTTCCAGAAGCCCAATCCGTTTCCCAAGTCGATCTACGAAAACGTCATCTACGGGCAGCGCGTGCGTGGCGTCACCAAACGTTCCGTCCTCGACGACAAGGCCGAGGAAGCGCTGCGCGCCGCAGCACTGTGGGGCGAAGTCAAACACCGCCTGCATGACATGGCATTTGCTCTCTCCGGTGGCCAGCAACAGCGCCTGTGCATCGCTCGTGCACTGGCCACCGACCCAGAGGTTCTTCTCTTCGACGAACCGACCTCGGCGCTCGATCCGATCGTCACCGCGAGCATCGAGGAACTGATCCACCAGTTGAAGGAGAAAGTGACCATCCTGATCGTTACGCACAACATGCAGCAAGCTGCGCGGGTCTCCGACTTCACTGCCTACATGTATCTCGGCGAACTGATCGAATTCGGCTACACCGAAGAGATCTTCATCAAACCGCGCGACAAGCGTACCGAGGACTACATTACCGGCCGATTCGGTTGATTGGCCTGACGGGAGCCGATTCATGAGTGAGCACCTTTCCAAGCAGTTCGACTCCGAGCTCGATTCGATTCGCGCCCACGTCACGCGCATGGGCGGCCTGGTCGAAGAGCAGTTGCGCGGCGCCCTGAGTGCCTTTGGCGAAAGCGACCACGAGCTTAGCCGACTGATCATCGAGCGCGACAAGGGCGTGGACGAACTCGAGGTCGCGATCGACACAGCCTGCGCGAACATCGTCGCCCGCCGCCAGCCGACGGCGATCGACCTGCGCATGGTGATGGCCGTCAGCAAAACCGTCACCGACCTCGAGCGGATTGGCGACGAGGCGAAGAAGATTGCCAAAGCGACGCGCAAGATCATCGAACGCGGCAACGGAGGATGTCTGGCGCAGGTCCTGCAGGTACGTCACATGGGTGAGCAGACGGCCAGCATGCTGCACGAAATCCTCGATGCCTTCGTCCGCCTCGATTTCGCCGCCGCAGCTCACGTCGTTCGCCGCGACAAGGAGGTCGACCAGCACTTCCGCGCGACCGTGCGCCAGTTGATCACCTACATGATGGAAGATCCGCGCACGATCTCCTCCGCGCTCGATGTGATCTTCATTGCCAAGTCGATCGAGCGTGTCGGCGACCACTGCAAGAACATTGCCGAGGATGTCATCTATATCGCCAAGGGGCGCGACGTGCGTCACCTTGGCCTGAAAGGACTGGTCCGTGAAATGGATGTGCCATGAGCAGCCGGCCCAGGGTCCTGGTCGTCGAAGACGAGATCGCAATCCAGGAACTGTTACGTTACTCGCTTGAGCAGGCGCCCTTCGAAGTTGTCGTAGTGAGCAGCGCGGAGCAGGCGCTGAGCGAGATCCGCAGCGAGTTGCCCAGCCTCGTCCTCCTCGATCTGATGCTGCCCGGCATGTCGGGGATCAATCTGGTCAGGCACCTGCGTTCCCAGGAGCGAACGCGCGAGTT
>NZ_JAVMKF010000110.1:0-5537 GCF_031732815.1 Accumulibacter sp.
GTCGAGGAAGCCAGCGGCGTGCGTGCACAGCGACTGGCGCGCCATCAGACGACACGGGCCAACCTCGCCCGGATCAAACCGTTGGCCGAGAAGAATGCGGTCAGCCAGAAGGATCTCGACGACGCGACGGGCGCCGAGCAGTCGGCCCGGGCTGAACTCGCGGCGGCTGACGCGGCTTTGAAGACGGCCCGCCTCAACCTCGGCTTCACACGCATCAGTGCGCCGATCACCGGCATTGCCGGAATTGCCAAGGCGCAGATCGGCGACCTGCTCAGCCCGGGAATGAACGGCGAGCTGACCACGGTCTCGGCGGTCGACCCGATCAAGGTCTATTTCAACATCAGCGAGCGCGAGTACCTGAAGGTGGCTGGCGGGACGACGGCAGCCAGCCGCAGGGCGGAGCAAGTGCCGCTCGAATTGATTCTGGTCGATGGTTCGACCTATGCGCACCGCGGTCGCTTCTCGCTGCTCGACCGGCAGGCGGAAGCGACTACCGGGACTTTCAAGGCGGCAGCGCTTTTCCCGAACCCGAACCGGCTGCTGCGGCCTGGACAGTACGGCCGGATCAGGGCGACGATGTCGGTCGAAAAGGACGCGCTGCTCGTCCCGCAGCGCGCGGTGAACGAGATCCAGGGCAAGCACCTGGTCGCCGTGATCGGCCCCGACAACAAGGCGGACGTTCGGCCGGTGGTGGTCGGCGAGCGCATCGGCACGGAATGGATCATCCGCCAGGGCCTGCGGGCAGGCGAAATGGTGGTTGCCGAAGGCACGCAGAAGGTCAGACCTGGCAGTCCGGTAACGCCCAAGCCGTATGCCGCCAGCGCGGGAGGGGCGGCCGGTGCATCCGGCCAGCCAGCCAGCCAGACGACATCGCCCGCCGCAGCCAGGAAGGAATAGGCGGGCATGGCCAGCTTCTTCATCAACCGGCCGATCGTCGCCATGGTCATCTCGATCCTGATGACCCTGGTCGGCCTGATCGCCATGAGCGGGCTGCCGATTGCCCAGTTTCCGAACATCGTTCCCCCGGAGATCAAGGTCAACAGCAGCTACACCGGGGCTGATGCACTGACCGTCGAACAGGCTGTGGCGACACCGATCGAGCAGCAGATGTCAGGCGTCGACAACATGAACTACATGTATTCGATCAACGCGAATAACGGGCAATCGACGCTGACGGTCAACTTCGACATCGCCACTGACGCCAACACCGACCAGCTTCTCGCGCAGATGCGCAAGGGTCAGGCCGAGTCGCAACTGCCGGCCGACGTGCGCAATGCCGGGGTGACGGTGCAGAAGTCGGCCGCCTCGCCGCTGGTCATGTTCGCGCTGTTTTCGCCCAACGGCACCTACGACAACGTCTTCCTGGCCAACTACGCGTATATCAACATCAACGATCAGATGACGCGGGTGCAGGGAATCGCCAGCGTCACCGTTTTCGGCGCCGGACAGTACGCCATGCGGCTATGGGTCAGGCCGGACCGACTCGCTCGTCTGAACATCACGATTCCCGAGATCGTCAACGCGATCAACACGCAGAACACGGTGAATCCGGCAGGAACGGTCGGCGCCGAACCCGTTCCGGCGGGCCAGGAGTTCACCTACGCGGTACGTGCGCAGGGCCGGCTGCAGAGCGAGGAGGAGTTCGGCAATGTCGTTCTGCGGGCGAACAGCGACGGCTCGCTGGTCCGCGTACGCGATGTCGCGCGCATCGAACTCGGCGCCCAGACGTACAGCATCGAGGGGCGTTTCAACGGCAAACCGGCGGCACTGGTCGCGCTCTACCAGATGCCGGGAGCGAACGCGCTGGAAGCCGCCGATGGTGCGCGCAAGCTGATGGCCAAGCTGAAGGACAGTTTCCCGCCCGATCTCGACTACGTCATCGCGCTCGACACGACCCTGTCGGTTACCGAAGGGATCAAGGAAATCCAGCATACGCTGATCGAAGCGCTGGTCCTCGTCATCATCGTCGTTTTCGCTTTTCTGCAGGGCTGGCGCGCGACGCTGATCCCGTTGCTGGCGGTTCCCGTGTCGCTCGTCGGCACGTTCATGCTCTTCCCGCTTTTCGGCTTCTCAATCAACACGCTCTCACTCTTCGGCCTGGTCCTTGCCATCGGGCTTGTCGTCGACGATGCGATCGTCGTCGTCGAAGCGGTCGAGCAGCATATCGAGCACGGCCTTTCGGCGCGCGAGGCAACGCTCAAGGCGATGGAGGAAGTAACCGGCCCAGTGATTGCGATCGCCGTCATTCTGGCGGCGGTCTTCGTTCCCACCGCTTTCATTCCCGGCATCACGGGTCAGCTTTACCAGCAGTTTGCCGTCACCATCGCCATCTCGGTGGTCATCTCGGCGTTCAATGCGCTTACCCTGAGCCCGGCGCTCTGCGCACTGCTGCTCAAGCCGAAGCAGCGTGGAAGCGGCCCCTTGCAGAAGTTCTACGACGGCTTCAACCGCGTCTTCGGCCGCTTGACGACCGGTTATGTCGGTATCTGCCGCGTCGCCATTCGCAAGAGTGTGGTCAGCCTGTTTTTCCTGCTCGCCTTGACCGCTGCCGCCGGCCTGCTCGGCAGGATCGTCCCGAGCGGCTTCCTGCCCGACGAAGACCAGGGCTACGTCTTTGCCGGCGTACAACTGCCGGACGGCGCCTCGCTGCAGCGCACACGCGAAATCGCCCGCCAGGCTGAGGAACTGATCCTGCAGGTGCCGGGGGTCAAGTACTCGACCTCGGTCATCGGCTTCAGCATGTTGAGCCAGGTTCAGAATACCTACAGCGCTTTCTTCTTCATCACGCTCGAGGAGTGGGCGGCGCGCAAGAAGCCGGAGGAACAGTACGCGGCGATCAAGGCCGCGCTGAATCAGAAGCTGGCCGGGATCAGCGGCGCCATCGGCTTTTCGTTCCCGCCACCAGCGATTCCGGGCGTCGGCACCTCGGGCGGAGCGACCTTCATTCTCCAGGACCGTGCCGGCAAGGACATCCAGTTCCTCGCCGAGAACACCAACAAGTTCATCGAGGCGGCGCGCAAGCGTCCCGAGTTGACCGGCGTATCGACGACCTTCCGGCCGACCGTACCGCAGCGCTTCATCGAGGTCGACCGCGACAAGGTGCTCAAACAGGGGGTCAACATCAATGACGTCTACAAAACGCTGCAGAGCTTCCTCGGTAGCGGCTTCATCAACTATTTCAACCGCTTTGGCCGCCAATGGCAGGTCTACATCCAGGCCGAGGGGGAGTACCGGACGAAGATCGAGGACATCGGCCAATTCTCGGTGCGCAATGCCAAAGGCGAAGCCGTCCCCTTGTCGGCGCTGACGACGATCCGCGAGGTAGTCGGCCCGGAGTTCACGATGCGCTACAACCTTTACCGCAGCGCGCAGATCAATGCCTCGGCAGCCCCCGGCTACAGTTCGGCGCAGGTCATGCAGGCGCTCGAGGAGGTCTTCGCGGAAACCATGCCGAGCGACATGGGCTACGGCTACCTGGGCATGTCGTACCAGGAGAAGCGGGCGCAGGAGGGGATTTCACCGATGGCGATCTTTGCCTTCTCGCTGCTCTGCGTCTTCCTCATCCTGGCTGCCCAGTATGAAAGCTGGTCGCTGCCCTTCTCGGTCCTCCTCGGCACGCCGATTGCCGTCGCCGGCGCTTTCCTCGCGCTGCTCGTGCGCGGCCAGGAAAACAATGTCTATGCCCAGATCGGTCTCGTCATGCTGATCGGACTGGCCGCGAAGAACGCGATTCTGATCGTCGAATTTGCCCGCATGGAGCACCGGAAAGGCAAGCTGTCGTTGGTCGAAGCGACGCTGGAAGGTGCCCGACTGCGCCTGCGGCCAATCCTGATGACCTCCTTCGCTTTCATTCTGGGCTGTGTTCCGCTTGCCATCGCCAGCGGCGCCGGCGCCGTTTCGCGTCAGGTGATGGGCGGTGCCGTCATTGGCGGCATGCTCGCGGCAAGCTGTCTGGCGATCTTCATCATCCCGGTGACGTTCTACGTCGTGGAAAGAATCAGCGCTGGAGGCGGCAAGGCGGGCGGCGACGCGGCGCCTGGCAGTGCGCACGAGCTGCCGGCGGACGCCTCAGCAGGCGCTGCCCGGCAGCCGGGAGGCGGCCATGCGTAAGCCTTTGCTCAGCACGCTGCTGGTTTCGCTGCTCGCCCTGGCCAGCAGCGCGTGCACACTCGGTCCGGACTACCTGCGGCCACCGCTGGAGACGCCGACGGCTTGGCGGGTGAGCGAGAAGGACGCCGACGATCTGGCCAACACGCCCTGGTGGGAGCAGTTCGCTGATCCGGTTCTGAACGACCTGGTGCACACCGCGCTGCGCGAGAACAAGGATCTGCTGCTTGCCGCGGCGCGCGTGGACGAATTCGCCGGCCGCTACGGTTTCGTGCGCGCAGCGCAGTTTCCGCAGCTTGGCGGCGGTTTCACGGCCAGCCGCCAGCGCAACACGATTCCCGGAACCGGCGGCCCGACGGTTTTCGACAGCTACCAGGCAACGCTCTCGGCGACGTGGGAAATCGACTTCTGGGGCCGTCTGCGCCGACAGAGCGAGGCTGCACGCGCGCAACTCCTGGCCAGCGAGGAAGGCAGGCGCAGCGTCATCCTTTCCTTGGTCGCCAGCGTCGCCGGTGCCTACATCAACTTGCGCGAACTCGACCGGGAACTCGAAATCTCGCGCGCGACGGCGCACAGTCGCGCGCAATCGTACGCCGTTTTCCGCGAACGCTTTGCTGGTGGTGTCATCTCGATCCTTGAACTGAGCCAGAACCAGTCGCAGTACGAGGAAGCGCTGGCAACGATTCCGCTACTGGAGAAGGCCATCGCGCAGCAGGAGAATGGTTTGAGCGTCCTCCTCGGTCGTAACCCCGGTCCGCTTGCGCGCGGCCGTACGATCGAGCAGTTGGCGCTGCCGGCGATTCCTGCCGGCCTGCCGGCGGACTTGCTGGAGCGACGGCCGGACATCCGGCAAGCCGAACAGACGCTGATTGCCGCCAACGCCCAGATCGGCGCGGCGCGCGCCGCCTACTTCCCGAGCATCTCGCTCACCGGCCTCTTCGGCTACGCCAGCAACAGTCTGGGGCGCCTGTTCGAAGGCAATTCGCAGATCTGGCAGGCGTCGGCGCCGATCAGTGTCCCGCTCTTTACCGCCGGGGCGATCGCCGGCCAGGTCCAGGCGGCGGAAGCCGTCCAGCAGCAGGCGCTGCTGAGCTACCAGAAGACCATTCAGCAGGCTTTCCGCGAAGTCAACGATGCGCTGATCGAACAGAACCGCGCACACGAGCAGTTGGCCGCGCAGCAGCGCCAGGTCGAGTCGCTGGAACGTTATGCAGCGACCGCCCGCCTGCGCTACGATAACGGATATACGAGCTACATCGAGGTCCTCGACGCGCAGCGTAGCCTGTTCAATGCTCAACTGCAGTTCACGCAGACCCGGAAAACACAATTGCAAGCGATGATCAACCTCTACAAGGCACTTGGCGGCGGTTGGCAGCCTGCCTCCCAACAGGAATCCAAATGACATCATTGCCCCGCCAGTGCGGAGTTCT
>NZ_JAVMKF010000111.1:0-5505 GCF_031732815.1 Accumulibacter sp.
TGACCTACAAGCAGGCCGCCGCTGCCGGCGCGCAGGTGCGCAAGGGCGAGCACGGCACGGCCATCCAGTACTGGAAGTTCAGCGAGGAACAAACCCGGACTGACGAGAGCGGCAAGCCCGTCCTCGATGCCCATGGCCAGCCGGTCAAAGTGGAAGTGCGGCTGGAGCGGCCGCGGGTGTTCTTCGCCACCGTATTCAACGCCGAGCAGATCGACGGCTTGCCACCGATGCAGCGCAGGGAACAGACCTGGAATGCCGTCGAGCGCGCCGAGGCCATCTTGCTGGCGTCCGGCGCCGTGATCCAGCACGGGGGCCAGAACCGCGCCTTCTACCGCTTGCGGACCGACAGCATCCACCTTCCCGACAAGGGCCAGTTTCCCAGCGCCGACAACTACTACGCGACGGCGCTACACGAACTCGGGCACTGGACCGGCCACCCATCGCGCCTGGGCCGCGACCTGGCGCATCCTTTCGGCAGCGAGGGTTACGCGAAGGAAGAGCTGCGGGCCGAAATCGCCAGCATGATCCTGGGTGACGAACTCGGAATCGGCCACGACCCCGGCCAGCACGCGGCGTACGTCGGCACGTGGATCAATGTCCTGCGGGACGATCCACTGGAGATTTTTCGGGCCGCGGCCGACGCCGAGAAGATCCACGGCTACGTGCTGGCCCTCGAACAGCAGCAGGTTCAAGAACAGACCAGCCAGCAGGCACAGACCCAGGACAGCGCACAGAATCAGGATAACGCAGAGAACCACGACAACACAGAGAATCAGGAGGCGGCCATGAAGAGCTTCACGCAGACCCCCGTGCTTCCGAGCACGGCGCTCGACTCAAGCGACGGCGCAACGGCAGTTGCCGACCCCCGTCACGACCCGATCAACCCGCACGAGCAAGCGGCCCGGCTGGCGAGAATCGAGGAAGAACGGGTGCGCCGCGACCCCAACAGCACCGACGAGGACATTGCCGCCGCCCGAGAAGCGCGCAAGTCGGCCGACGTGGCCGCGCTCCTCAACGACAAGGACCTGCAACGGCAGATCACTGAACACGAACGCGAGCAGCAGACTACCCAGGCCGGTCAGGTAGACCAGGCCAGCCAGGCCAGCCAATCCAGCAAGATCTGGATCGACGTCCCCTATCCGCAGAAGGACGAGGCGAAAGCGCTGGGTGCGCGCTGGGATCGTCAGGAACAGTCCTGGTATGTCCCGGCCGGTGTGGATCCAGCCCCCTTTGCCCGATGGACGCCGGCGGCTGCTCCCCAGGCCCGGCCCAAGCAGTCGCCAGCCACCCCGCCGCGCCAGTATCTCGCCGTTCCCTACGGCGAACGCGTCGCCGCCAAGGCGGCCGGCGCCGTGTGGGACAAGGCCGCGAAGTCCTGGTACGCCGGGCCAAAAGCCGACCTGTCGAAGCTCAAGCGCTGGAAGCCCGAGAACGTCGCTACCCAGCAAGGCCCGGCAATGACGCCGAAGGACGAGTTCGCCGAGGCGTTGCGCTCGATCGGCTGTGTGGTGAGCGGCGAGCACCCGATCATGGACGGCCAGAAGCACCGCATCAGCGTCGAAGGCGAGAAGCACAGCGAGAAATCCGGATCGGGCTTCTATGTCGGCCACCTGGATGGCCACCCCGCCGGTTACATGAAGAACAACAAGACCGGCGTCGACCTGAAGTGGAAGTCGAAGGGCTACGCCTTCGACCCCGAGCAGAAAGCCAGGATGCTCGCCGAGGCCGCCGAGAAGCTGCAGGCCCGAACCACCGAGCAAGAGCGGCTGCACGAGCAGACCGCACAGCGTGTCGTCCAGCAGATGACGAAGCTGCTGCCCGTCACCGAGCCGACCGCGTACATGAAAGCCAAGGGCATCGAGCCACAACCCGGCGTCTTCACCGACCGCGAAGGCCAGAAGACCTACATCCCGGCCACCGACGTCGACGGCAAGCAATGGACGATGCAGTACATCCGGGAGGATGGCAGCAAGCGCTTCGCCAAGAACAGCCGCAAGGAGGTCTGTTTCCATGTGATCGGCGGCCTGGACGCGCTGGCCAAGGCGCCGGTCCTGGTCATCGGCGAAGGCTACGCCACCGCCGGTAGCCTGTCGCAGACGCTGGGCTTTGCGACCGTCGCCGCCTTCGACTCGGGGAACCTGATGCCCGTCGCCAAGGCCCTGCACGAGAAGTACCCGGACAAACCGATCGTGATCGCCGGCGACGACGACAAGCACCTGGAAGCCACTCAGGGCGTGAACCCCGGCCGCCGCAAGGCCGAAGAAGCCGCTCGGGCGGTCGGCGGCAAGCTGCTGCTGCCGATCTTCGCGCCCGGCGAGCAGGCCTCGAACCCGAAGGGCTTCACCGACTTCAATGACCTGGCTACCAGGAGTGTGCTCGGACAGGAAGGTATTGCGCGGCAGGTTCGGTCGGTGGTTGAGGATGTGCTCGAACGGCAGCAGGGGCTGAGTGTCGAGGATCTGCAGCGTGGGCCAAGGCAGGAGCAGGCGGCGCGTCGGGTGGCGAAGGTCGGATGATCGTTGCGGCTGTTGTACTTCAATGAATCGAGCCGGGCCCATTTCCTTGTTTCTGGCTCGTGCAGCAGCCAGAAACAATCAGGCTTCAACTGGGCCCAGCGCCTCCACCGCAGCCTGAAGTTCCTTGGCAACCGCAATCAGTTCCCGGATCAACGGCTCGTCTTCCTCATAGTCGCCATCGTAGAGGGCACGGTTACGCTTCTGGTGGCAGTTGTCGAGGAAACGCCACTTGGCTGCAGGCAAGGACACGGTGCTGCCGAGAATCTGGAAGACGATATGGCGGTTCTCCGATCGATACCCATGCCAGCGCAGAGCCGCCAAGGCGAGACTGTGTGCTGCGTCGTAGGCTAGGCTGAAGCGGCTTTCGGCGTTCAACCTAGATTCCTCTGTTAAGCCTTGACCAGATTTGATGAAAGCCAGATTTGGCAGGGCTTTGCGGCCGATTTTAGCAACTGCGCCACAGTTCCTTTTGGGTGTCCTGGAGACATTCGAAAAATCCAATCTTCATAGCAACTTAGCTGCCATTCCTGGCTTCAACTGAGGAATCTAGGTTCAATCCAGGGTTCTGTGCGTCCGGCAGTTTATTCCTGGCGGATCGGAGCAGTCCGTCGAACTCGGCCTGATCAGGGGGTTCAGCCTTGAGCTTGCCGATCTTCGCCAGATTCTGCAGAGTTTCCCGTGGGGAGGTCATTGTCGTCGCCGATGAGCATGATCTTTGGTTGCTGGACGATGCGGGTCAAGAAGTGGTTGTCGCTACGTAGCTTCTTCGAGAAATCTTCCGCTGCGTAGAGGGTGGGGTTCACCTTGCGACCCAGTACTTCCTCTGCCTTGGCCAGCACCTCGAAGAGATGACTGTAGCTCAAGCCCTCGGCGATGACCATGACGTCGATGTCGCTGGCCGCCGTATCCGTGCCCTTGGCCACGGAACCATAGATGAAGGCGCAACGAACAAGATCGGCACACTCGGACAAGGCGGCACGCAGGACATCGGCCAGCCCGAAGGTCTTGAGGACGATCCCCCGGAGTTCCGTGAAGATCGGTGATTTCCGGTTGGCCTGGTAGTGTTTCTGTCGGCCGAGGGGAGTCATGGTGATCAGACCGGAGGAGGTCATTCGTTCCAGTTCACGCTGCAGCGCGCCACGCCCGGTCAAGGCAAGCTTTGCAATTTCGTTGGCGTAGAAAGATCGGTCCGGTTGACCAAATAACAGACCAAGCACCCGCTGCTGGCCTCCAGAGAAGAGCGCATCTGAAATCGACACAGAGTCTTTATTCCCCATAATGGGTACTATGGTACCTGATCTGGGGATCAGCGCGCTAAACTGAGGGCAACGCTTGTTCCCCTCTATGGGGCTTGGCGACCCCAATTCAGGGGATTTCTTATCCTTTGTCCTTCAGAAGGCTCGGGGTAAAGGGTTGCGCCCATGACTAGGGCGCGCGTCCCGCAGCCAGCAGGCATTGAGGCCACAACTGTATGGGCGTACAGTTTTGGCCTCTCGATTGCCCGACTCGTATCCCCATGTCTGCCGCCTGTGCTCCTGCTCGCACTGCCGTCTATCGCCGTCGCCGGCCCGAACGTACCGTGCTCTATCGCACCGTGCAGACGCACCTCGCCACTTGGCTCCAACTCTCCTGCGATAGCCGCCAGGGTGCTTCCGGCCCAGCCCATGTCGAACGCGAGTTCCGCCGGTATCTCGAATGCGGGATTCTCGCGCATGGCTTTGCCCGCGCTCGATGCGCCGAGTGCGGTCACGATTTTCTCATCGCCTGCTCGTGCAAGGGCCGTGGCGTCTGTCCTGCTTGCAACACCCGGCGGATGGTCGAAGCTGCGGCCCACCTGGCCGACCACGTTTTTCCGCGACTGCCGGTCCGTCAGTGGGTGCTGTCGGTTCCCAAGCGGCTGCGTTATCACCTCGAACACGATCCGGCGATCGAAACGCTGGCGCTGCGCATTTTTCTGAGCGTCGTGGAACAAGCCTTGCGCCGCGCCTGCCCGGCTGCGGGCCCCGATTCCCGGATCGGCGCGGTGGCCTTCATCCACCGCTTTGGCGCGCTGCTCAATCCGCATGAGCACTTCCACTGCCTCGTCAGCGAGGGCGTTTTCGAGGCTGACACCTCGGGAGCCGCGACCTTTCATGAAAGCCGTGCCCCCGACCAGAAGCGGCTCGACGAAGTCCACGCCAAGGTCCGCCGCCGTCTGCTGCGCGCGCTGACCCGACGCGGTGTGCTTGAGCCGGAAGACGCCGAGACGATGGCAAACTGGGCGCATGGTGGCGGCTTCTCGCTCGACGCCAGCGTGCGCATCGAAGGCGCCGACCGCCCGGGCCTGGAACGGCTGCTGCGGTATTGCGCTCGCCCGGCCTTCGCGCTGGAGCGCTGGCGTGAAGTCGACGCCGAACACTTGGTCTACGAGAGCATCAAGGCGGGTCCCGGCGGCAGCATCAGCCTGATGCTCACACCGCTCGAACTGATCGAGCGTCTGGCGGCGCTGATTCCGCCGCCGCGCCGTCATCGGCATCGGTACTACGGGGTGCTGGCGCCGAACGCGCCGCTGCGGTGGCAGGTCATTGCGCTCGCCGGCGTGCCAGACGGTACGCCGGCGGCAGCCCAGACCGAGTCAATCGCCGCGAGCGCTGCGCCAAGCGTCACGCCAAACCGGTCGTCCGAGGGGACAGAGGAAGCACCGGGGGAAGTGGAAGCGATCCTCCGTCGCGCCGCCCGTTACGCCTGGGCGCTGCTGCTCGCGCGGATCTATGAGGTCTTTCCGCTCGTCTGCCCACGCTGCGGCGGCGAGATGCGAATCATCGCCTTCATCACCGACGCCTGCGCCGTGCGCGAGATCCTCTCGCACTTGGGCGAGCCGACGTCACCGCCGCCTATCGCGCCGGCCCGGGGCCCGCCGCTGTGGGAGATGACCGATGCCGAGCAGGGCGAGTTCGACCCGCCAGCTCAACCGGCACCGGACTACCCATTCGATCAGCGCATCGCCTGG
>NZ_JAVMKF010000112.1:0-5496 GCF_031732815.1 Accumulibacter sp.
CGGATCGGGTACTGGGTGTTGTTGAAGGTGGCCGTGGCCGATCCACCCGACAGGCTGTCGGACCACGCACCACTCCAGGATGCTTGGTCGAACACCAGGCTGACCCGGGCGAAGAGATCGCCGGCCATCAAGGCACTGGCCACGAAACTGCCGGAACGGGGATCGCCCGGCGTGGCGAGCGGATAGTCATGGGTCAATGCGCGCGTGAAACTGATCTCGCCGTTGATCTGCGCATCCCGGACCACCGCCATATCCTCGATGCGGTGCTCGATGGTGACCGGCTGGCTGTAGCCACTGACGTTGCTGAAGGTCACCGTCCCGGCTTCGAGGTCAGTTGTGTAGCCAGTCGGAATCACCACGCCATCTTTGCCCACGATCCGGACCCGGGACAGACGGACCCGACCGCAGTCGATGGTCTGGCCGTTGATGACCGAGGTCGTGATGCGTCCTGTGTGGCCGACCACCGCAAACCCACCCGGGCGGAAGATCGGTACGCGCCCATCGCTGGGCAAGCGTACCGGGTCGATGCCCAGCAGATCGGCGTCCAGCGGCAAATAGCTGTAGGCCACCGCGCTGTAGCGCACACTGGAAGCTGCTACAGGTTCCGGCTTGAAGATCTTGCCGTCGGCACTGACGTTGCTGGCATCGAACCACGGCTCTGCTTCATTGCCGGCCGCCGTGACCACGCTCCCGAAACGCACCCGCACCAGCCCGGTCTCGTAGTCCACGCTCCCGCTGACGCCGGGAGCATCGATCTTGCCGTCGATCCCGGCGCTGACACTTTGCGTGCCACCGATGGCGCGGGCAAACTGGATCGACAGCGACCCTGGACGCAAGGGAGCGGCCCCGGTACGGAACACGAACTCGCTGGAGATGTTCTCGCCCACCGTGGTCACGCAACTGGTCCGGGTGATGGCGTTGTTCGTTCCTGCCGTCCAGGAGGTCAGCGCAACATCGCCCGACAAATAGTTGATCGTGCCGCGCGTAACCCATCCGCCGGTGGTGAACTCTCGCAGGGTGCCCTGGCCGTTGTCACCCCAGGGCTGCGCACCTGCAGCGGTGAGCAGAACTGTGCCCGTCACCACCTGGGCATTGACACCCGGCACCAGCTTGAAGGCTGGCAGAAACTGGAAGGTTTCCGAGTGGTTGCTGGTCGAGCCCGCGCTGTTGTAGCGCAGCTTCACATAGCCGGATTCGTCGTTCGGGTACATCGATGGCGCGTCGATGTATTGGATGCCCGCGTAGTTCAACCTGAACATCAACCCTGCGCTACCCCAGCCCAGACGCTGCGAGGTGTAAACCGGTCGAGGAATCTTGATCGTGACATCAGGTTGGAACACCACCGATCCGGTCGCGTAGTCCACCGATCCGACCACCGAACCATTGAGCAGCACTCGGCCAGCGCCGTCGTCTCGGGCAATTTGCGTCGGATCGACGCCATTCCACAGGCCGATCCCCATTTCCTGAATCTGCTTTTGCGTGTAAACGCCCAGCCCAGTCGTGTCCGTCAGCGTGTTCCATTCCACCTCGAGCGATCCGGGCTCGATGGTCCCCAAGGTCGCGGTGACCGGCAGCGTCCCCGCGCCATTGCGGGAGGGGTGAGAGAACGAGTCTTCCTGCTTGGGGCCTGCAACGTAAGTGACGGTGAGCTGTGTTCCGACCGACGGCAGCACGTTGGGTGCGAAGTCCACGCGGTTCTGCGCGACGCTCAAGTTGCCGGTGGCCGCCCCGGACAGCGCGCCTGAGGTGGCCGCCGCTGCCGTCTTGGTGCCGCCGTACTCCCAGGACACTGTGAGCGACCCGGGTTGCACCGAAGTCCCCGCAGGCGGGTTCAAGGCAAGGCTCTGGGCTGCCTTCAGTGTGGTGGACGGTTGCTGCGTCTCCTGCGTCGGCACGTTCCAGGTCAGCACGAGCGAACTGCCGACGTCGGGCAATGCGCCCAAAGTGACGACGAACGCGCCCGTGTTCCGGTTGAAGGTGCCCGCGCCGTAGCTGGCATCCAGGCCCTTGAGGGAGCCGTTACCGGCATCGGACAACACGTACCAGCGGCCCTGGGCCATGTAGCTGATCGTCAGCGTGCCGGGCTGCGGCACCGGATTGACTGTGCCCACGTAGGACTGGCTGCGGGATTCGGGCGTGACCGGGATTTCCGAGCTTTGCGGCGCACGCAGAATCTGCGCGGCGGGCGTGTAGGTAATGGATTTCGCGTTCGACATCGACCCCGAATTCAGGGTCAGGATGCCGTTGGCGTAGTCGATGGTGCCCATCGTGCCGCTGGCGGTCTTGAGTAGACCGGCATCGTCGAAGATCGTGATGCCGTCCGTGCCAATGGTCAGTGACCCGGGCAAGCAACCGCCAGGCAAGTTGAACTTGGTGCTCGCCGTCCACGCGTGGCTGGCCGTATAGCTGACCGGCACAGCACCGGGCACAGGCAACCCAGCGGCCGCATACGGCGGAACGAAGGAAATCGGCGTCTCAGTCTGGGCGCTGGGCACCAACTGCGTGTAAATCGAGGTGCCCTTGATCGTGAAGTCGCCAAGAGCTGCTGCCTGGGTCAGCGGAACCACGCCGACGTAGGTTCCAGCGTCGGCCACGACCGTGTCCCGTACCTTGGTGCTGTTCGTTGCGCGTGTGAACGTCCGCGTCGCGGGCGAGCCCGTGAAGTCGTAACGCAGGGCATCGCTGATATCGACGGTGACGACACTGGCTTTGTAGTCCTGGTCGTTGTTGTAGGTGAAGGTGCGCTCGACCACCGAGACTGAGGTGGCCCTGATGTACTGCTCCTTCTGCGTGCCCAGCCCCTCGTTTTCGATCAAGACCAAGGTCTGGCCGACATTGGGAACGGTGTCGGTCGTGCGCTGAAAAAGCTGGATCACCCGCTGACCGGCGATGTGGTTTTCGAACAGGTAGCCCGCCCATTCCGGGCCCTTGTTGAGGTAGGCCTCGATGCGGACTTGCGCCTGCTCGCGAGTGTCGAAGGTCCGTTCGGTAGAGAACAGCGTGACGCTGACCCTGGGATCGTCAGGCGGCTCGGCCACGATGACGTTAGCCCCGAAATAGGTATCGGTATCGTCGGTCTGCACCGAGACGAAGGACTTGCGCAAATTGACCCGACCGCCGGCACGATCCACCTCGGAAATGTCGGGGAAGATCGCGTTCGATACCCCATCGGCAATCGCATGACCAGTGGGCGCACCACCGCCCTCAGGCACATCCGCCATCACAGCAGATTTCAGCAGTTTCACGTCGCCGGCTTGGATCGGCATGTCAGAGCTCCAGGAATCGAAGGGTCAATCGGTAAAAATCAGCGTCAGACCGGGCAGGAAAACCGAGCACCGGCTCGGCCTCGATCGCGGTCTCCGCGTGCCGAAAGGCCACCGTGTAAGTGCGGCCATCGGCCAGAGTCAGTTGGAAACGGCCCGTGGCATCGGTGGGCGCCACCGCAGCCCAAAGCCGCAGTTGCTCTACCGTTGCGCGCGTAACCCAGGCCATGTCGGGTGCGCCCACCAAGGTGATGGGACGTCCTGCCAGTCGCATGGCCGACTGGATAAGTAGCGCCCCGGTGATCAGGTAAGCGCTGGTCGCAACGGTCGGCGACCAGCTGTGTTCGTCGCTCCACAACAAATCGTCAGGCAGCACCAGGGCCACCTCATCAGCGAGGTTCTTCAGTTGCATGGGAAAGAACTCACACCGCCCGGGTACGGGCAGCGTCTAGAAGTTGCAGGAGACGCGACTCGTCGCGTGCATCGATAGAGGCCTGGACCTTGCGGTCACCAGAGGACAGCTCTACACGTACCGTGCGCGTCGGGCCACCGTCACCCGCCAGGACCGGGCGAGCCAGCGCCGAGCCTATGGGTTGCACCAGCCCGCCAGCAGCGAATCCTTGGACACCGGCCATCACGCGCCCAGCCAAGGCCTGCGCCGGAGCAGACAGGTTGTTAATCGCCTCGAAAAAGCCCGCACCGTAACGGGCAACAGCGTCCCGGTTCACGACAAACTCACCCGGGGTCAACATCGCCGGGACGGTGTCGGACTTCGACAGTCCGCCACGCCGGTAGTACTCGCCCTGGTTCTGTTCCATGTAGTCGATCAGCTCGCGTTCCAGGTCTTTGCCCCAGAGCAGCGGCTGGGCCATCGCCTGTCGCCACGTTTGCTTGATCCGCTCCAGGTTCTGGCGCTCGTTGCCAGTGAGCTGTTTGCGTCCGATGAACTCCTCCAGCGTGCGCCGATCCTGCTGCGCTTGTTTGCCGTAGTTCTCCATCGTCTTGCTGCGCATGTCCAGGCTGACCGATGCGCCGTAGTTCCACTGCAGCCAGTTGGTGTACTCGTTCATTCCCTGCAGACCCAGATCGATCATCTTCAGGGCTTCGAAAGCGTCACGGTTCTTCTTTGGAGTTGTGGGTGTGCTGTCACCACTTTTGTCAGCTCCACTACTGGAAGGGCGTTTTGCGCCACCCTGCATTACCGCGCCGCCCGTGGCGAACCGGGCCACCCCGTTGGCCAGCCGCGAGAGCGCACCGATCCCATATTTCTGCACCGCTGCCTTGCGAATCACGAAGGCACCGGCATCCAGGGTGCGCGGTACCGTGTCGTGATGGCCAGAGCCGGGCACCGAACCGCCTCCCATCCGGGGGAAAGCAGGAGCCACCGCGCCGCCGTCAGCAAAGTGCCTGGCACCACCACTCGCGCCACCACCAACCAGGCCGCCGGTGGCATTGACCTCGACCCGCTGCACGTAGATGGTGTGCGTGCTCGAGGTGTTGGCGCCGTTCAAACTCATGATCTCCGAACGAGCCGCTTCCGCATTGGTGCTGACCTGATGCCGAGACTCGGTCTGGATGCGATCCAGCGCCTTGATCATTCCCTCGACGTTGGTGATTGCGGCCTGCGCTTTCTCCGTGGCTACCTTGAGCTCAACCTGCGAGTTTTGGTCCGCGTAGGTCTTGAGCTTGTCGAGCGCTTCCTTTGCCTTGCTGACGTCCGCATCGACCGGCAGCGTCTTGCCCTCTTTAAGCAACTGCTCATACTCCTGCAGCTTCTTTTCCGCTTCCTGCAGATCGGCCTGAATCTTGAGCAGAAATTCCTTCTCTGCCAGCGCCTTGTCCAAGTCAGCGATCGCCTGATCGAAGCGGGTCTTGTCGGCATCAATTGTGACCTTCAGCCCATCCTTGAGCTTGGTCGTGATCTGGTCAATCTGGGTTTCGGTCTGCGTCAGGGTCTGCTGGATCTGCTCGCGGGCGGTCAGTGCCGACTGGGCGGCTTTCTGGTGCGCCGCACTTTCTGCATCCAGCGTCTTGTTGAGCAACTCCTCCGAGGTCCGGATGGCACCGATAGCGCCTGCCACCTCGTTCTTGCTCTGCACTGCGGCCTGATCGGCGGCCTGGGATTTCTGGGCGATTTCGGCGCGCAGGGTTTCGGCCTGGCGCATCAATTGGTCGGCGGTGGCGTACTCCTGCTTGCGGTAGGCCTCGCGCGACTGCGCTTCGAGCTGCACGA
>NZ_JAVMKF010000113.1:0-5435 GCF_031732815.1 Accumulibacter sp.
CGCCAAAGGACGGCAATCCACTACTCTCCCCCGATCTGCTGGCCTTGCCGAATTTCTTGCTGACGCCGCATGTCGCGTGGTCCAGCCGGCCGGCAATGCAGGCGCTAGCCGACCAGTTGATCGACAACATCGAGGCCTTCGCGCGCGGCGAACCAAAGAACCGGGTGGCCTGACGCTCCATGCCGAAAAAACCCCGTCATAACTCGGTCAAGGGGCCCCGTCTGCGGGTGCTGCTCGGCGCCAGCATCGCCATCGGTCCCGGCAAGGCTGAGCTGCTGGAGGCGATCGGTCGCAGCGGTTCGATCTCGGCGGCGGCACGCGAGATGGGCATGTCCTACCGGCGGGCCTGGCTATTGGTCGAGGCGGTCAACGCCGCATTCGTGGAGCCGGTGGTGGCGACGGCGACCGGCGGCAGCGGCGGCGGCGGGGCGCAACTCACCGATTTCGGACGCGAGGTGGTCGAGCGTTATCGCCGGATGGAGCAGGTTGCCGAGCAGTCCGTAAGGAAGGAGTTCGTCGCTTTCCGCAAGCTGCTGGCGCCCTCAGCCGACTAGGGCGACGCTCTTCACCTGCGCGAACAGTTCCTGACCGACCCGAACTTCCAGTTGGTCCAGTGATTTTTGCGTCAGCCGCGCCAGCAGCGCATTGCCACCGATCTCGAGGCGAACCAGCGCGCGTCCCGGCGGCTGAGCGTCAATGCCTTTGACGCGTGCGGCGAGCGTATTGAGGATACTCGAATCGTGCTGCGGAGTGATGGCAAGGCTGACATCGCGGGCCTGAATGCGCACGCGTACCGCAGTGCCGATGGCGCGCGGCGGGCTGGGGGCCCACAGCGATTGTTCCGGGAAGTCGAGGCGGGCGAGCGCGTAGTCCGTGTCGTAGGCGCCAACTGTAGCGGCGATCACAACGAACGCTTCCTCTCCGTGCGACAGTGGCAGGTCGAGCCGCGGCAGCAGCTCGGCGAGCGCCCCCTCGGCGCGTACGCGGCCATCTTCCAGTAGCACCAGGTGATCGGCCAGTTGCGCCACTTCCGGAAGCGAATGGCTGACGTAGAGCACCGGGATTTCCAGTTCGTCGTGCAGCTTTTCCAGCCAAGGCAGGAACTCCGCCTTGCGCGCCTCGTCGAGTGCGGCGAGCGGTTCGTCCATCAGCAGCAGGCGTGGCTTTGCGAGCAGCGCGCGAGCAATCGCGATGCGCTGCCGTTCACCACCAGAAAGACTGTCCGGGTGGCGGTCGAGCAAGTGACCGATACCGAGAAGGGCGATGACCGGCGCCGTGTCCGGCGGCGTCGCATCGCCAGCACGGCGACGGCCGAAGGCGAGGTTGGCGCGCACGTCGAGGTGTGGGAACAGCTCCGCGTCCTGGAAAACGTAGCCGAGCGGGCGTTGGTGCGGTGGCATGAAGCGGCCGGTAGCGCTGTCCTGCCAGACTTCACCGAGCACCTCCAGATGCCCGTTCGTGTGGCTCTCCAGTCCGGCAATGGCGCGCAGCAGCGTCGTCTTGCCAGAGCCGGAGGTGCCAAAGATGGCGGTGACGCCACGTCCCGGCAGGCGCAGATCCACGTCGAGTGCGAAGGCGGGCCGCGTGAGTTGCAGGCAGAGATCGATCGTGCCGGCGATCATGTCTGCCTCCGCGTCATCGGGTTAAGCGTGTAGAGCGCGAGAAGCACGAGGAAGGAAAAGAGCAGCATGCCGCCGGCTAGCCAGTGCGCTTGCGCATACTCCAGCGCTTCGACGTGGTCGTAGATCTGCACGGAGATGACCCGTGTCTTTTCCGGGATGTTGCCGCCGATCATCAGCACCACGCCGAATTCGCCGAGGGTGTGCGCAAAGCCGAGCACGGCGGCAGTCAGGAATCCGGGTCGGGCAAGCGGCACGACGACGTGGAAAAAGGCATCGAGCGGTGCTGCACGCAGCGTGGCGGCCGCTTCCAGCAGTCGTTCCGGTATCGCAGTGAAGGCATTCTGCAGCGGTTGCACGACGAAGGGCAGGGAATAGAGGCAGGAAGCGACGACGAGGCCGGGGAACGTGAACGGCAGTGTGCCAAGCCCGGCCGCCTGTGTCAGCTTGCCAAGCGGACCCCCCGGACCCATGGCGACGAGCAGATAGAAGCCGAGCACGGTCGGTGGCAGCACTAGCGGCAGCGCGACGACGGCGCTGACCGCGCCCTTCCAGCATGAACCGGTGCGTGCCAACCACCACGCCAGCGGCGTGCCGGCAAGCAGCAGCAGTGCAGTCGTCAGTGTCGCCAGTTTCAGCGTCAGCCAGACTGCGGCGAGGTCGGAAGCGGAAAATGGCATGGTGTCAGGGCATCGTGTCAGGGTAGGTCGTAGCCGAAGCTGCGGATCGTCGCCTGTGCAGCGTCGCCCTTTAGCCAGGCGAGGAAGGCCTTTGCTGCCGCGTTGCCGCGGCCGCGCGTGAGCAGCGCGGCGTCCTGGCGGATCGGCTGGTGCAGGCGTGCCGGCACGACCCAGCCGGATCCGTCGGCAATGCGCCCGTCCTTCATCACTTGGGCCAGCGCGACGAAGCCCAACTCGGCGTTGCCGGAGGCGACGAACTGATGTGTCTGCGCGATGTTCTCGCCGAGTACGAAGCGCGGGCGCAACGTGTCAGCAAGGCCGAGCGCGCCGAGTGTCTCCATTGCGGCCTGGCCGTAGGGCGCGACTTTCGGGTTGGCCAGCGCCAGGTGGCGGAAGTCGCCGTTCTTCAGTATTGCGCCCTCGCCATCAACGACGTCGGGCTTCGGGCTCCACAGCACGAGGCGGCCGATGGCGTAGGTAAAGCGCGTGCCGGCCTGCGCATGTCCTTCCTTCTCCAGTCTTGCCGGTGTCTCGTCGTCGGCCGAAAGCAGTACATCGAAGGGGGCTCCATTGACGATCTGCGCGTGGAACTTGCCGGTCGAGCCGGTGACCAGCGTTGCCCGGTGGCCGGTGCCGCGCTCAAAAGCCTCGGCGATCTGCTTTGCCGGCGCGGAGAAATTGGCAGCAACGGCAATGCGGGTTTCCTCGGCCGTCGCTTGCATGGCGGCAAGAACGGCAAGAAAGATCAGCAGCGGTCGGACGAGCATGAGATTGCTCCAAACATCGTTATGTTCTGACGGATATTTCGAGGCGCCATTGTGCCTGCATTGGCGGCCGCTGTCTATCCGGCGGTATACAACGATGCTGCCAAGCGCACAACAAGGGCGTTTGCGGCGACCCCATCCCGGGCTATCATCGCCCCCTGCCTCTGGAGAAAGTGCATGAGTACCCGCGAAGACATCCTGGCGCGCGTGCGCGCCAACCTTGGCGTCAATGCCGACGACGTGGCGCGCCTGCGCGCTGCTCGTGCCGCGCTGGCCGCCGGCAGTAGCGGACCGCGTCCGCATTTGCAGGGCGATCTGGCGGCCCGCTTCCGGGCCAAGTCGGAAGCCATGGCCTCTACCGTCGACGCGGTGGCGACACTGTCCGAGCTGCCCGGTGCAGTCGCTCGCTACCTGGTCAGCGTGGGACTGCCACTGCGAGCGACGTGCTGGCCGGTGCTGGCCGGGCTGGACTGGGTTGCCGCCGGAGTGATGATCGAAGCTCGCGCGGCCAATGGCGATGACTTGACCGGTATCACCGGCTGCTTCTGCGCCATTGCCGAAACCGGCACGCTTATGCTCGCCTCCGGCCCCGACACGGCAGCGACCACCAGCCTGCTGCCGGAGACGCACATTGCCGTGGTTCCTGTCTCTCGCATCGTGCCAGCGATGGAGGAAGGTTTCGCGCTGCTGCGCGCGGAGCAAGGCGATGATCTGCCGCGCGCCGTCAATTTCGTTTCAGGCCCTTCGCGCACCGGTGACATCGAGCAGACCATCGTGCTCGGGGCGCACGGCCCTTATCGCGTGCACCTCATTCTTGTCGAGGATCGGCCGAGCCCAGATAGCGGGCCTTGATTCTGCGACTGCTTCCGTCGCGCTGCAGACCGGCGATGCCCTCATCAAGGACTATTTTCAGCTGTGTGGCATCTGGATGTCGCTTACTGATCAACACATGGAAAGTCTTGATTGGGGTGACGGGGTCGGGAGTATGGCCGATGCCATTTAGCCGTATCTCGCCTCGTGCCTCCATCATGCGGACGATTTCCAACTGTTCGATTGCGAAATCGTAGCGATCGACTTCCAGCATTCGCAACAGTGCCCTGCGGTTCCTTGCGCTGGTTTCGATCGGCAGTTTTCCTTCGTACTGGTCATAGTTGAAGCCGAGGATGCCCCCGAGTCGAAACGCCTTCAGATCGTCGATGCGAGCAATTTTCGGAGGTTCAGGAAAGCGGCGGTGGGTGTAGAACAGCACGAGGTGTGTCTCGTACAAGGGGGCGCTATACAGCGCGTAGCGCGCTCGCTCTTCCCTGTAGGAGGCATTGGGGACGAGGTCGACTTCCCCGGACTCAACTTCGGCAAGGCAGCGCTTCCAGGGATGGACAAGATGCTGCACCTTGATGTTCCTGCGCTTGAATATCTCGTCGACCATGTCGACCGCAATGCCGGTGGGGCGACTCGATGGGTCGAGCATCAGGTAGGGTGGTTTGAGGCCGTCTTCCCAGCAGACGAGGATTTCCCGCAATGGATTCGCTGCTGCGGCCGGGAGGCAGAGTATGCCAAGCAGCAGCGCGAAAACGAACCGGGTCCCGCGATGTCCTCCTGCAATCATGAACACGTTCCGGCTACATCAGGCGAATGGCATCATCGGATGCCCCCGGCGCACCGCTTCCATGAAGATGATTCCCTGGTGGGGCTCGCCAATGCCGCCTGCCTCGTAGATCAGGGTAAACAGTTCGTCGGCCTGCGGCGCTTCGACGAGTACCATCATCACATCCTTCTCACTCCAGAAGGCTCGCCCCGGGCGGATCCTCCGGCTGCCGGTGCCGCGTGCGTGATGGTGGCTGACGGAGAGTACGCCGGGCCGATTGTCGACGATTTCGAGCAGCTTGCGGCCGTTGCCGCTGGCGACGATGGCGGTGATCAGCTTCTTTTCCACGCCATGGCCGATGTGGCCGAGCGCGCTCACTTGCGGGGCTCCGCGTGGATGCCAAAACGGGCCGATACTTCATGCGGCACGTAGGTCGCCATCTTTTCGAGATTGGTCATCCACAGGATGCCCATGCCGGGAGTATCCAGCTTGGCGGTGACGAAGATGCGCTCGAACATGCGGTCCGCCTGCTCCGACGGTACGACGATGTAGATCACTTCCTTCTCGCTGTTCACGGTAAGGCCGAGGATGCCGAGGTGCTTCTGGCGCACGCCGGTACCGCGCGCGTGGAAGATCGTGGCCCCCTGGGCGCCGGCTTCCTGTGCGGCCTGGACCACGAGGTCGGCCGCGCCGCGCTGAACGATGGCGGTCAACAGCACGGCGTCAGTGAGGACGATGAGTTGATTGGTATTGCTGGTCATGCATGACTCCTGCGTCTCCTGCGCGT
>NZ_JAVMKF010000114.1:0-5418 GCF_031732815.1 Accumulibacter sp.
CGCTCCCTGAAGCCTGTATTCCCCGACCTTTTCGCCACGCTGACCGTACCGAAAGCGGAAGAACTGGTAGCTACGCCCTACCGCCACGGCGGCAAGGGAAAGGCCGAGGCCTTCTTCCTCGACGGCATGACCCAGGCGATGCAGCGCCTCGCCGAGCAGGCGCATCCAGCCTTTCCCGTGACCATCTACTATGCCTTCAAGCAGGCCGAAAGCGGTGGGGCGGACGGCACAACCAATACCGGCTGGGACACCTTTCTCGCAGCGGTCATTAAGGCTGGTTTTTCCATCAGCGGCACCTGGCCGATGCGCACCGAACTGGGCAACCGCATGATCGGCTCGGGCACCAACGCTCTCGCCTCCAGCATCGTCCTCGTCTGTCGCCAGCGACCCGCCACCGCGCCCACCGCTACCCGCCGCGATTTCATCAGCGCGCTCAAGGCGGAACTCCCGCAGGCGCTGGCGCGCCTGCAGGCCGGCAACATCGCCCCGGTCGACCTCGCGCAGGCCGCCATCGGTCCCGGCATGGCCGTCTATACGCGCTACGCGAAGGTGCTCGACGCCGAAGGCAAAGCGCTGCCGGTGCGCGCTGCGCTGGTGCTGATCAACCAGACGCTCGACGAAGTGCTGGCCGAGCAGGAAGGCGACTTCGATGCCGACAGCCGCTGGGCGCTCACCTGGTTCGAGCAGACCGGCTTTGCCGAAGGCGATTACGGGGTTGCGGAACAGCTTTCCAAGTCCAGGAACACCAGCGTCGGCGGACTGGCCGAAGCTGGCATCCTGCTGTCCCGGGCGGGCAGGGTGCGCCTGCTCAAACCGGCCGAGCTGCCGGCCAACTGGGACCCGCTGACCGACAAGCGGCTCACGCACTGGGAGATCGTGCATCAGCTCATTCGTGCGCTCGAATCCGGCGGTGAGAGCGCCGCCGCCGGATTGGTCGCCAAGCTCGGCAGCAAGGCGGAGACCGCGCGCGAACTCTGCTACCGCCTGTACACGCTGTGCGAGCGCCGCAAGCGCGCCGCCGAGGCAATGGCCTACAACGGTCTCGTGCAGAGCTGGCCGGAGATCGCGCGCCTCGCCGTCGAAAAGCCCCGCGCGGTGCTGCCTGGCACACCCGACTTTTTTGAGCAAGAATGACACGCCGCGAAGGATCGATTGATGAAACGACTGTTGAACCTCGACGAAGAGACGCTGGCTCGCTTCTGCGAAGCGCACCACATTCGCCGCTTGTCGCTGTTCGGCTCGCAACTCAAGGGAACGGCGAGGCCGGACAGCGACGTCGACCTGCTGGTGGAGTTCTTCGCTGAGGCGCGACCGACCTTGCTCGACATCGCGCAGATCGAAATCGAGTTGTCGCAAGTACTCGACGGGCGGAAAGTCGACCTGCGTACCGCAGAGGATTTGAGTCGCTACTTCCGCGACGAGGTGGTTCGCTCGGCCGAGGTGCACTATGTCGCCAGATGATTTCTGGCGGGTTGGCCACATCATCGACGCGGCGAGACAGGCGCTGGCCTTCGTCGAGGGGCGCAAACGTGCGGACCTGGAGGGCGACCCGATGCTGTGCCTTGCGCTGACCAAGGTGCTGGAGATCGTGGGCGAGGCCGCAGCGCAGGTGAGTGAGGCAGGGCGCAGCGAATTTCCCTCGGTGCCCTGGCCGCAGATCATCGGCATGCGCAATCGTCTGGTGCACGCGTATTTCGACGTTAATCAGAACATCCTGTGGGATACGGTTCAGCTCGCGCTACCGGGCTTGCTCGAACAATTGCAAGCGCTGCTCGCATCGGAGGAAAAGCATCATGGCCATCACCAACCACGAGCGCGTCGGCAAGGCGCTGGAATTGCTCAAGACCGGCGTGCTGCCGTTCATCGAGCGGGAACTGAAAGTGAAATACGGCAGTGCCTGGGCGTTCGAGGTGAAGGACATCCTCGCCGACACGCGCCTTGCCGCCGGCAAGGGCGAATCGCTGCAGGATGTCGCCGCCTCGCTGGTGGTCATGGACCGCAAGTGGGGCGAGGTTTTTCGCCAGGTTCTCGGCAAGAGCGAGCGCAGCCTGGTCAATGAACTGCTGGCGGTACGCAACGCGTGGGCGCATCAGGAACCCTTTTCCAGCGACGACGCCTACCGCGCGCTGGACTCCGCCGGGCGCCTGCTGGCGGCCATCTCGGCGCCGCAGGCGGACGACGTGGAGAAGATGAAAATGGAACTGTTGCGCGTGCGCTTCGACGAGCAGGCGCGCAGCGAAAAGCGCAAGTCGGCGAGCACGGCCGTCGAGAGCGGCGTCGCCGGCAACCTCAAGCCGTGGCGGGAAGTGGTGATGCCGCACGCCGACGTCGCCAGCGGTCGCTACCAGCAGGCCGAGTTCGCCGCCGACTTGTGGCAGGTGCATCTGGGCGAGGGGAGCGACGAATACCGCGATCCGGTCGAGTTTTTCCGCCGCACCTACCTCACCGAAAGCCTGCAGGCGATGCTGGTCGGCGCGGTAAAACGCCTGACCAGCGGCGGCGGCGACCCGGTGGTGCAGTTGCAGACCAATTTTGGCGGCGGCAAGACGCACTCGATGCTGGCGCTCTACCACCTGTTCTCGGGCATCGCGCCGACCGAGCTGGCCGGCATCGACGAAGTGATGGCCGCCGCCGGCGCGAGCCGGATTCCGCCGGCCCGCCGCGTGGTGCTGGTCGGCAACAAGATCTCTCCGGGCAACCCGGCGACCAAACCGGACGGCAGCGTCGTGCGCACCTTGTGGGGCGAGCTGGCCTGGCAGTTGGGCGGAAAAGCAGCTTTCGCGCGGCTGGCGGCCGACGACGAGCAGGCGACCAGTCCCGGCGACGTGTTGCGCGCGCTGTTCAACGACTACGGCCCGTGCGTGATCCTGGTCGACGAGTGGGTCGCCTATGCGCGCCAATTGCACGACCAGAGCGACCTGCCGGCCGGCAGCTTCGAAACGCAGTTCAGTTTTGCACAGGTGCTGACCGAATCGGCCAAGCTGGCGCGGAACTGCCTGCTGGTGATCAGCCTGCCGGCTTCCGAGACCGCGGCCTCGCCACACGCGCAAGCGAACGATGTTGAGGTCGGCGGCACGCGCGGCCGCGAGGCGCTCGACCGGTTGCGCAACGTCGTCGGGCGCGTCGAATCGTCGTGGCGCCCGGCGAGTGCGGAAGAGGGTTTCGAGATCGTTCGCCGGCGGCTTTTCCAGCCGCTTGCCGATCCGGCGCAGTTCCGCGATCGCGATGTCGTGGCGCGCGCCTTCGCCGACTTCTACCGCGCGCAGCAGGCCGAGTTTCCGCCCGAGTGTCGCGAATCCGACTACGAGAAGCGCATCCGCGCGGCGTACCCGATCCACCCGGAAGTCTTCGACCGGCTGTATGCCGACTGGTCGACGCTGGTCAAATTTCAGCGCACGCGCGGCGTGCTGCGGCTGATGGCGGCGGTGATCCACAGCCTGTGGGAGAAGGGCGAGCGCAATCCGCTGATCCTGCCCGGCAACGTGGCGATCGACGATGCGCGCGTGCAGTCCGAGCTGACCCGCTACCTCTCGGACTACTGGGTGCCGGTGATCGAGAAGGATGTCGATGGGCCGAACTCGCTGCCTTTGAAGCTTGATCGCGACCTGCCCAATCTGGGCCGGGTCTCGGCGTGCCGGCGGGTGGCGCGCGCGATCTACCTGGGCTCGGCGCCAACCACCGCCGCCGCGCACCAGGGGATCGAGGATAGGCGCGTCAAGCTTGGCTGCGCGATGCCGGGAGAATCGCCGGCGGTGTTCGGCGACGCCCTGCGCCGGATGGCTGGCGCCGGCACCTACCTCTACCAGGATGGGCCGCATTACTGGTACTCGACGCAGCCGACGGTGACCAAACTCGCCGAAGATCGCGCCGAGCAATTCAAGCGCAATCCGGACAGGGTGGCGCAGGAGATCGAGAAACGCCTGCGCAAGGAACTGGAGCGCAAGGGCGACTTCCCGCGCATCCACCCGATGCCGGCGACCGGCGCCGACGTGCCGGACGATGTGGACGCGCGGCTCGTCGTGCTCGGCGTCGATCGTCCGTACAGCAAGGAAAGCAATAGCGCCGGCGAGCTGGCGGCCAAGGCCATCCTGGAAGCGCGCGGCAATGCGCCGCGGCTTTACCGCAATACGCTGGTCTTCCTGGCAGCGGACAGAACGCGCCTGCAGGACCTCGACGAGGCGGCACGCAAGTACCTGGCGTGGGAGTCGATCCTCAGCGAGAAGGTGCAGCTCAACCTGACTCCGTATCAGGTCACGCAGGCCGAGACGCAGAAGAGCGCCGCCGATGGCACGGTCACCGCGCGGCTGCCGGAGACCTATCAATGGCTATTGGTGCCGGCGCAGGGGAGTCCGCAAGCGCCGATCACCTGGCAAGCGCTGCGCCTGTCCGGCAGCGATTCCCTGGCCGCGCGCGCCAGCCGGAAGCTGCGCAGCGATGATCTGTATCTGACCACCTTTGCCTCGACACGCCTGCGCCTGGAACTGGAGCGCATCCCGCTCTGGCGCGGCGATCATGTGGCGGTGAAGCAACTGATCGAGGACTTCGCGGCCTACCCCTACCTGCCCCGGCTGCGCGATGCAAACGTCTTGCTGCAAGCGATCAATGACGGTGTCGGTCTGCTCACCTGGGCCCAGGACGGCTTTGCTTTCGCCGACCGTTTCGACGACGCGGCCGGTCGCTATCTGGGTCTGCGCGCTGGCCAGATGCTCAAGCTGACCGATGCGCATGCGCCCGGTCTGCTGGTCAAGCCGGACGTGGCGGCCCGGCAGCTCGATGGCGAGCGCGCCGCGCCAACGGTCGCGCGAGTTACGCCAGATGTGCCAACGCCGGGTGCTCCGGGAGCCGTCGCCGTCTCGCCGACCGGGCGGGGGCAAGACCCAGGAAGGGGGGGTCAGCCGGTAGCCGCCGGGCCGAAGCGTTACCACGGTGCGGCCGTACTCGAGGCCACCCGTGTCGGCCGTGACGCCAGCCGCATCGCAGACGAGGTGATTGCGCACCTGGTCGGACTCGTTGGCGCGCGGGTGACGGTAACGATCGAAGTGGAGGCGGAGATACCGGGTGGCGCGCCGGAGAAGGTCGTGCGCACGGTGACCGAGAATGCCCGTACGCTGAAGTTCACCAGCCAAGGTTTTGAGCAGGAGTAGCGCTGGTCCGCGCGGACGGTTCTTCGCTCTCCTGGCGCTCGTTCGACGACATGCACGTGGCATCAGCGTAACGGCGCCTGGCGGCGCTGTCCCACGCGCTGTCCAACACGCGCCAGCAGATCGATCGGGCAGACCAAGGCGTCGCCTCCCTGCAAAAAAGCCCTGCTTTTACAGGGCTTTTTTGGCGCTTCTGGCGGAGACGAAGGGATTCGAACCCTTGATGCAGGTTTATGCCCGCATGCTCCCTTAGCAGGGGAGTGCCTTCGACCTCTCG
>NZ_JAVMKF010000115.1:0-5351 GCF_031732815.1 Accumulibacter sp.
CCGTTCGCGGGATGAGCGAGCGCCTCAGCCCTCTGGGAGAGGAAGACGTAACAGCCAGCACGCTTGGCCTTGGCCTCCTCTTCCGAAAACTCGTACGCCGCACGATCCGCCGGCAGTTGTTCGTTAGCGTACTTCCGGTACCACCATGCAAGCCCGACGGTGATCTGTGCATGGCCAACATCGAGCGTCATAGGGCAGGTCGGACAACTGGCAGGTTGCACCCACACCTTGCCGACGATGCGCTGGTACTTGTCTCGCTTCGCCCACTCGACCCGCACGTCCTTGTTGAAGACCAGGCGCGAGAGGTTCTCCTTTGAGCGTTGGCCAAACGGTTGAGCTTTTTCAGGTGCGTCGATGCCCTGGAGGCGAATTTTGTGCTGCTGGTGGCTAGCGTCCAGGACGGTGATGGTATCACCGTCGGCAACACCGACGACTTTTCCCGAAAGAGTGTCGCCCCATGCAAAATGCGCTACGATCCACAGTGCCGTAGGCAGAAGACGAATCCATGACCGGTGATTCCGCTCTCGAAACATTCCCTCCTCCCCGAAAGCTATTCTACGAAATGATCAACCTTGCTACCAAGGCTGGCGCCGAAGTGGAAACGTTCGTGAGTGCGTCTCGGCGAATGACGAACTGTAAGAGGAACAGACTGCGTGCTTGGCGATAGAAATCGACTCGCGCAGTAGTTGCAGAACCGTTGCCCCCAACATTCCCATGTACGCCATTTCCCGACACGAACGAAGACCGGGCATATGGTACTGGTTGGTGATGTTCACGCGGCAAGGAAAGCGGTACTACAAGTCGTTTTACGACGTTCGCCGTGGCGGGTCGGAGAACGCCCTCGCCGCTGCAAAGGCCTGGCGTGACGGTCAGTTAGCTGCGATCAAGGCGCTGACGAAGCGGAACTTTTGCCAGATCAAGAGGACGTCGAACCAGAGCGGCGCGCCGGGCGTTCATTTCATTCGACCGAAGAATCACCCGCAAGGCTGTTGGGCTGCAAGGCTCAAGCTGCCCGATGGTCGTGAGCGGACCAAGACGTTCTCAGTCCGAAAATATGGCGAAAGCCGGGCGTTCGAGCTTGCCGTTGAAGCGCGAAGCCAACTGCTGGATCTGGTCGATGACAAGCCGTTTCTTCGGGATCAAGTGGCGATGAAGTTCGCCCGGTGACGACACATCGCACGATTGCCAACCCCGGTAGGTCGGGCAAAAACGAAATGGTCAACACGTGTCGCATGTCGCAGTCTGCACTCTGGCGTCTGACCGGCCGTGGCCTCTCATCGACACATTGAGACAGGGGAAAGCCTAATCCCGGTTACAACCCGGAACCGACAGTCGCCGCTTTTGAAAGCGTCCATTCACCACAAGGGGCTGCCGAGCAACGAACAAGCGGCATCGCGGTACAGCTTGCGATGCCGCCGTAGCTATCATCCGACCTTCACGACCCGACGCACGGCGTGCTCCTGCCTTTCCCCGCGCGCCAGCCCCTCAACACTCCACCCCTGCTGCCACTCGATCACGTCATCAACCACCGACCGAACCTGCCGCGCAATCCCTTCCTGCCCGAGCACGCTCCTGGTAGCCAGGTCATTGAAGTCGGTAAAGCCCTTCGGGTTCGCGGCCTGCTCGCCGGGCGCGAAGATCGGTAGCAGCAGCTTGCCGCCAACCGCCCGGGCGGCTTCTTCGGCCTTGCTGCGGCCGGGGTTGACGCCCTGGGTGGCCTCCAGGTGCTTGTCGTCATCGCCGGCGATCACGATCGGTTTGTCCGGGTACTTCTCGTGCAGGGCCTTGGCGACGGGTACCAGGTTCCCGGAGTCGAAGGCGGCGACGGTCGCGAAACCCAGGGTTTGTGACAGGCTGCCGGCGGTAGCGTAGCCTTCGCCGATGACCAGGACGGGTGCCTTGGCCAGCGCGTCCAGGCCGCCGATCGCATGGAAGCAGACTTCCTTGCGGCTGTCCTTGGCGAAGCGCTTGCTGCCGTCCTCGCGGATGTACTGCATCGTCCATTGCTTGCCGTCGACGTCGGTCGCCGGGATGTAGGTTTTCTGGCCTTCACGGTCGGTGAAGACGCCGGGCTGTGGTTCGATGCCCTTGGCCTTCATGTACGCGGTCGGCTCGGTGACCGGCAGCAGCTTCGTCATCTGCCGGGCGACACGCTGCGCGGTCTGCTCGTGCAACCGCTCTTGCTCGGCAGTGCGGGACTGCAGCTTCTCGGCAGCCTCGGCGAGCATCCGGGCTTTCTGCTCGGGGTCGAAGGCGTAGCCCTTCGACTTCCACTTCAGGTCGATGCCGGTCTTGTTGTTTTTCATGTAGCCGGCCGGGTGGCCGTCGAGGTGGCCGACATAAAATCCCGATCCGGATTTCTCGCTGTGCTTCTCGCCTTCGACGCTGATGCGGTGCTTCTGGCCGTCCATGATCGGGTGCTCGCCGCTCACCACACAGCCGATCGAGCGCAACGCCTCGGCGAACTCGTCCTTCGGCGTCATTGCCGGGCCTTGCTGGGTAGCGACGTTCTCGGGCTTCCAGCGCTTGAGCTTCGACAGGTCGGCTTTTGGCCCGGCGTACCAGGACTTCGCGGCCTTGTCCCACACGGCGCCGGCCGCCTTGGCGGCGACGCGTTCGCCGTAGGGAACGGCGAGATATTGGCGCGGCGGGGTGGCTTGTGGCTGCTTGGGCCGGGCGTGGGGAGTGGTCGCCGGTGTCCATCGGGCGAAGGGGGCGGAGTCCACACCGGCCGGGATGTACCAGGACTGTTCCTGACGATCCCAGCGCGCACCCAGCGCTTTCGCTTCATCCTTTTGCGGATAGGGCACGTCGATCCAAATCTTGCTGGACTGGCTGGACGGGTCTGCCTGGACGGACTGACCGGCCTGGGTAGTCTGCTGCTCACGTTCGTGTTCGGCGATCTGCCGTTGCAGATCCTTGTCGTTGAGAAGCGCAGCCACGTCGGCCGACTTGCGCGCTTCTCGGGCGGCGGCAATGTCCTCGTCGGTGCTGTTGGGGTCGCGGCGCACCCGTTCTTCCTCGATTCTCGCCAGCCGGGCCGCTTGCTCGTGCGGGTTGATCGGGTCGAGGCGGGGGTCGGCAACTGCCGCTTCGCCATCGATTGACTCGAGCGCCGTGCTCGCGAGCACGGGGGTCTGCGTGAAGCTCTGCATGGCCGCCTCCTGATTCTCTGTGTTGTCCTGATTCTCTGCGCTATCCTGATTCTCTGCGCTATCCTGATTCTGTGCGCTGTCCTGGGTCTGTGCCTGCTGGCTGGTCTGCTCTTGAACCAGCTGCTGTTCGAGGCTCAGCACGTAGCCGTGGATCTTCTCGGCGTCGGCCGCGGCGCGAAAAATCTCCAACGGATCGTCCCGTAGGACATTGATCCACGTGCCGACGTACGCCGCGTGCTGGCCGGGGTCGTGGCCGATTCCGAGTTCGTCACCCAGGATCATGCTGGCGATTTCGGCCCGCAGCTCTTCCTTCGCGTAACCCTCGCTGCCGAAAGGATGCGCCAGGTCGCGGCCCAGGCGCGATGGGTGGCCGGTCCAGTGCCCGAGTTCGTGTAGCGCCGTCGCGTAGTAGTTGTCGGCGCTGGGAAACTGGCCCTTGTCGGGAAGGTGGATGCTGTCGGTCCGCAAGCGGTAGAAGGCGCGGTTCTGCCCACCGTGCTGGATCACGGCGCCGGACGCCCGCAGGATGGCTTCGGCGCGCTCGACGGCGTCCCAGGTCTGTTCCCTGCGTTGCATCGGCGGCAAGCCGTCGATCTGCTCGGCGTTGAAGACGGTGGCGAAGAACACTCGCGGTCGCTCCAGCCGCACTTCCGCTTTGACCGGCTGCCCCTGGGCATCGAGGACGGGCTTGCCGCTCTCGCCGGTCCGGGTCTGCTCCTCGCTGAACTTCCAGTACTGGATGGCCGTGCCATGCTCGCCCTTGCGCACCTGCGCGCCGACAGCGGCGGCCTGCTTGTAGGTCAGCCAGCGTTGATCGATGCGGCCCTGGCTCATCAACTGGATGGCGTTGATGCCGCGATAGCGCTTGCCGGTGGTCGGGTTGATCGGGAGCAGGGAAGCGGCCTCGCCCGCTTCCCACGGCCGCTGCCAGGGCGCGGTGCCCTGTCTCAGTTGCTCGATCAGCTTCTCGGCCACCTGTTCGTGAAAGGCTTTCTTGGTCTCGGCCATCGTCCTCACCTCCTCGCCTTGGTGGTGGTCGTGGCGGCCGGCGCGGTGATATCCACCAGGTCGATGTCGCTCTCGGCGGCGTCCTGCTCGCTCAAGGCGTCCTCGATGAAGGCGCCGGCCTGTTCGGCCTCGTCGGGGTCGAACTCGGCCTGATAGCCGGGCGTCATCGCGTCGAGCAGCTTCTCGCGCAGCGCGCCGGCGGCGTTGGCTCGATCGTCGGCCTTCTCGATGAAGGTCACGTCGTTTTTGGGAAGGGTGTCTCGGTCATTCATCGCCTTTCTCCTTGCGGTTGCTGTCAGTGGGCTTGCCAACTTGTTACCAGGTCAAAACTGCGCGGATCACGCCCTTGATCTGCGCACGGTGGATCGGGCCGAAGTAGCGGCCATCGAAGGACGTGCCGCTGACGTCCGACATCAGCAGCAGTTCGGAACCGTCCAGCGTGAAGCGCTCGGCCGGAAAACGCGGCAGCGGCCGGCCGTTCCTGTCGGCCTGGATCGGAGCGCTGTGCGGCAGCAGTTCGCCGTTCACGCGCACGCCTTCGTCGGTAATGGTCACGGCGTCGTCCTTGGCGGCCAGGACGCGCTTCATCAGGTAGCCGTAGCCGCCCGGGCAGAAGCCGGCCCCGAGGTAGCCCCTGGCCCTGGCCTCCTCGAAGACGCCGATGGGCGGTGGGCAGAACATCACGTAAGCGCCCTTCCCCACCGGCTCGCTGCTCAGCCAGTACAGGCCGACCGGAATGCTTTGGGTGCTGTTGATGCGGGCGCCGCTGGCACAGGCAAGCGCGCCCAGCGCCAGGATAGCGACGCCGGCGATGGCGGTACCCGTGGCAAGGCATTGCGGCAGGCGGTTCATAAGGTGATGCCCTCCCCTGCCGGCAGGTTGTGGAAGTGAATCAGCTTGTCGCTGTTCGTCGGCGCCGGGATCGCGGCGCGGGCCTGAAATATCGGGTCCTTGAAGTAGAGCGGCTGCTTGCCGTAGATGGCCGGGTAGCCGGCCACATACACGACCATGTCGCCGGCCTCGTCGATGTCACCGTGGGCGTTCTTGATCGGGCCCGGCATGCGCAGACACTCGTCCGGGGTCAGCAGCGGGCGCTGCACCTCCTGGATGGTGCGCGACACCTGCCCCAGCAGGGCGCTCGCGCGCCGGCCGCTGGTGGTGATCTGTTCCTTGGCGACGGTGGTTTGC
>NZ_JAVMKF010000116.1:0-5333 GCF_031732815.1 Accumulibacter sp.
GAACCAGCGACAGGCTACGGGCTTCAGCTCTCAACAGAAAATGCAAACTCATGGCACGGCCTCATGGGTGTCGTTTATGAGCGTCAGTGTACGATCCGACAGTCTCACAGCGTGCGACTGCGAAAAAAATCGTCGCCGGCGGGTGGTCGCCTCGGGGCGAGGCGCTCTGGGGTGGTTGCTCCATAATGCCGGGTATTTGCGGCAAGGCGTACTTGCTGGCGATCTGCGCGGCGGAGAGACCTTCAATGTCGGCGGCACGCATTAGCCAAGCGCCGGTTTGCACAGATCCTGGCCCGCTGACATACACCCGCACATACCGATCCGCCTGCGTTGTCGTGAAGGTCACTGCTTCCGTGTTTGGAACGTAGGGCGGTTTGTGGGTCACGTTATCCGCCACGACATCTGCGTTCAACGCATCCGCCGACACCCGCTGCTTCACCACTGCTCCTGTTGGCAGACGTTCGGCGATCAAGAGGCATTGGCTTCCTGTGCCGTCACCTCCCAGGCTGGTTTCCAGTTGCCGGTAGCCGAAAGGGTTTTACCCGCATCGGCGATGCTGCCATCTCGGTAAAAATTGTTATCGACTCTGGCTGCGATGCTCAGAGTGTCGGCGGGAGGCGCGCGCCTGACGACGCTCTTCGCCAGCGCCGCGGCGCCGTAGACCAGCATCAAGGAGTCGGCGACCGCGGCGCCTTGGGTAGCGGGATCGCTCGAGGTCAGCCCCGTCGCCAGGTGTGACGGCAGGCCGGCGATCCCTTTCAGGACATTGGCCAGGGCGTCCAGGCTGCGGCCTTCGGCGACAGCCTGAAGAATCTCCACCGGCATGAGCAAGGCGCTGCCGCCCGCCAGGGCCGTGGCGTTGACGAAGCCTTGCGCGAACTTCGCCGAAGGGGTGTTTTCGCGCTCGGCATCAAGCCTCTGAAGCATGCGCTGGATCTAGCAGCCCGTTTCCTGACCGGCCTGATAGGCCTTGCCGGCTTGTTGCTTGAGGGTCTGCTCCCGAGGGTGAAGCCAATTGTTCAGAGTCTCGTTCTTCGCCGCCTCGGCGGCGGCGAGCGGGTCGCGGCCGATGGCGTAGGCGGCGAGACCGCTGCCGAGCATGGTCAGGCTGGTGAGGCCGGCTTGCCGGTTCACTTGTGCACCTTGGGCCGTTGCCCCCCAGCCGCTGCCGTCGTCACCGCCGATCCAGTCGTCGAGCCAGGGGTTCAGGCGCGCAGACAGGGCGCCGCCGAGCGCGCCGGAGGCGCAGTCGAGGCCGCGAGCGGCGGCTGCAGCGCAGCCCAGCGTGGTGTGTGCCGCGGTCTGGAGCAGTGGGGAACGGCCGTCGCCCCAGGCTTGGCCGATCACGTTGGCGCCGACGGCGGCGAGCGAATCGGCAAGCTGGTGGCGTAAAGCCTCGGTAAAACTGGTGCGCTCGATGGCCGACTGGATTCCGGCGCTGACGGTGGCCCGGACGAGCGTTGCCGACGCGTTCCCGGGCAAGGTCTCTGGACTGAAGTGCGCACGGGTGGTTCCCGCCGGACTGGCGTCGATCGCCGCCAATTGATTAAGGCTCTGGCCGCCCTGGCCAAGCGGCATGTTGAGGGCAAAGGCGGTGAGCGCCGAGGTCGCTGCGGCGCGTCCGACCTGCCGCAGATCGACGCGTCCGGTGGCAACCGCCTGGCCAGTCGCGCTGGCTGCCATGCCGGAAACACTGCTTGCGGCCACCGTGTTGGCCAGGCCACCGACTGCCCAGGTGGACGCAGCGCCGTCGGCCAGCGTGGCGAAGGCGCCGGCGGCAGCGCCGAAGGTGTAGAAGGAAACGACGAGAGCGGCAACCGCGCCCAGGAGACCGCCGAGCGAGCGCTTCTTCTTCGGCTTGAAGCGGTGTTGCAGGTGATCCTCGGCGACGCTCGCTTCGTAGGCTTCGCCCAAGGTCTCGCGCAGTTCCGCCTCGAGTTGCGCGCTGGCGCGGGCCCTCACCGCCGGGTCGGGGTCGCTGACGACGAACTCGCCGGAAACGGACGCCACCCGCCGGACGTTGAGCTGCCATTCGGCGGCTTGCAGGTAGCCCCCCGGCTGGACGGTGTCGCCCCAACTGTAAAGGTAGCCCCCCTTGACGCGCTGCTTTGCCGAGTACTCGGCATTGCGCTTGCGGTTGGCCAGCTCATTGGCGTCGATCAGCAACGTTCCGCCGGCGGTCATGTAGGCGGTATCGTCGATGCGCCGGGCGATCAACGCCATGTCGCCGGGTAAGGCGAGAGAGAGAATACGGATGTCGTGCACCATTCACCCTTCAATCGCAGGCAATTTCTCCCGGCTGGCTCAGAATCGCCCCGAGTCGACGATTTCGCCGAACTCGCCCGTCTCTGGATTGAAGTCCAAGGCAACAAAGTCCCGGTTAGGCAGGCCGATTTCTCCGCCGATCAGCATCTTCATGCGAACCTCCCGCTGCGGGTCAGGCGCCTTTCGCCAGAAGGCCCACCAAGGTGGCGACGGTGCTGGAAGATCGCGGTAGTACCACCAGGCGTCGAGAAACTCCGTTCGTCGTCCGGCGTAGCGCATGGGTTGGCGCACCTGGCAGCGCACGCTGCCGTCGGCGTTCAGGATGAGCGCGTTGTGCGGTCGGTGAAAGTTCTGTGGTGCTTTGCCGCCGAACACGATGACCAACGTGGCGAAGTCAGGGGAGGGATAAATGGAAACCTTGCCAGTTGTCTGCCACGAGTGTGCTTGACCCTCGCAATTCCAGCGTAGTCCTATGGGGCCGTCATCGTGCTGAACGTCGTTGGTGCTGTACGGGAAGGCGCCGACAGCAAAGATTCCATCGCAGGAAACCCCTGAACTCGAAAAAAATTGAATCGACTCAATTGGCATCGGGTCAACGAATCGTCATGCCCGAAGGCTCGCTTCTACGCAGGTAGCGCGCCCAATCTTGCCTGACATCAAACATGAACTCTACCTGCCGCCCGCCACCGACATACGTTTTACCATTGACGGCACTCGTGAGCGAGCCTACCGTCCCTTCGCGTACCGAAATTGGTTTGACGACGGTATATTCGCGCACGACTAGATCCGCGCTGTTCTTGAACTCAGGGAAGAGGGCCAACTCCTGTCGGGCGAGTTCCAGGGAGGCGTATTGTTTTGATGTGGCCCAAGTTCCCGGTGCTGCCTGGCGCTGGTATTCAATCACGTAAAGCCTCTCGCCCGGCTGGGCGAGTCGCTCGGTGACAATTGTGCCACGTGCGTAGGGCATCTGCGGATTGAGCGCGTTGTTGCCGAATGCAACCGTGCGTGCGTTGGCTTCTTCAGCAGCGAGCACGCGGCCGGGCTGGAAGTCGAACGCCCGGTCATAGTCGACTGCGGCCCCATCGCGATAAAACCGGTTCTCGATCGTCGCTGTGGCGTTCAGCGGGTCGACCGGCGTCGTCTTGACGACGTTCTTCGCCAGTGCGGTAGCGCCGGCGACGATGATCAAGGATTCGGCGACTGCTGCGCCCTGGATGGTAGGATCGGAGGAAGCCAGACCGGTTGCCAGGCGCGTGGGGAGATTGACGATGCTGCGTAAGGCACCGGCCAAGGCGTCGAGGCTCCTGCCCTCGGCGACGGCTTGCACGATCTCGATCGGGAGGAGGAAGGCGCCGCTGCCGGCCGTGGCAAGGGTGTTGAGGAAGCCCTGGGTGAATTTGGCCGATGGAGTACTTTCACGCTGTTCATCGAGCGTCAGCAGCATGCGCTGGATCTGGCAGGCGGTATCCTGGCCGGACATGCAGGCTCGGGCGGCTTGTTGCTTGAGGGTCTGCTCCCGAGGGTGAAGCCAATTGTTCAGAGTCTCGTTCTTCGCCGCCTCGGCGGCGGCGAGCGGGTCGCGGCCGATGGCGTAGGCGGCGAGACCGCTGCCGAGCATGGTCAGGCTGGTGAGGCCGGCTTGCCGGTTCACTTGTGCACCTTGGGCCGTTGCCCCCCAGCCGCTGCCGTCGTCACCGCCGATCCAGTCGTCGAGCCAGGGGTTCAGGCGCGCAGACAGGGCGCCGCCGAGCGCGCCGGAGGCGCAGTCGAGGCCGCGAGCGGCGGCTGCAGCGCAGCCCAGCGTGGTGTGTGCCGCGGTCTGGAGCAGTGGGGAACGGCCGTCGCCCCAGGCTTGGCCGATCACGTTGGCGCCGACGGCGGCGAGCGAATCGGCAAGCTGGTGGCGTAAAGCCTCGGTAAAACTGGTGCGCTCGATGGCCGACTGGATTCCGGCGCTGACGGTGGCCCGGACGAGCGTTGCCGACGCGTTCCCGGGCAAGGTCTCTGGACTGAAGTGCGCACGGGTGGTTCCCGCCGGACTGGCGTCGATCGCCGCCAATTGATTAAGGCTCTGGCCGCCCTGGCCAAGCGGCATGTTGAGGGCAAAGGCGGTGAGCGCCGAGGTCGCTGCGGCGCGTCCGACCTGCCGCAGATCGACGCGTCCGGTGGCAACCGCCTGGCCAGTCGCGCTGGCTGCCATGCCGGAAACACTGCTTGCGGCCACCGTGTTGGCCAGGCCACCGACTGCCCAGGTGGACGCAGCGCCGTCGGCCAGCGTGGCGAAGGCGCCGGCGGCAGCGCCGAAGGTGTAGAAGGAAACGACGAGAGCGGCAACCGCGCCCAGGAGACCGCCGAGCGAGCGCTTCTTCTTCGGCTTGAAGCGGTGTTGCAGGTGATCCTCGGCGACGCTCGCTTCGTAGGCTTCGCCCAAGGTCTCGCGCAGTTCCGCCTCGAGTTGCGCGCTGGCGCGGGCCCTCACCGCCGGGTCGGGGTCGCTGACGACGAACTCGCCGGAAACGGACGCCACCCGCCGGACGTTGAGCTGCCATTCGGCGGCTTGCAGGTAGCCCCCCGGCTGGACGGTGTCGCCCCAACTGTAAAGGTAGCCCCCCTTGACGCGCTGCTTTGCCGAGTACTCGGCATTGCGCTTGCGGTTGGCCAGCTCATTGGCGTCGATCAGCAACGTTCCGCCGGCGGTCATGTAGGCGGTGTTGTCGATGCGCCCGGCGACCAGCGCCATGTCGCTACGTGCAGCGATGACGCCACCGTCCAGGCTGGCCAGGTCTGCTCCTGGCGCCGCGATGCGCCGACTGCGGTCGGCGTAGTCAACGCCATTGCGCAGGTGCTGTGTGGCGATGACCACTTCGCCAGCCTGAATGACCCCACGGTTGACCACCAGGTTGGCGATGGGCGCGGCCGTCGCCGGCGGAATCGGCGCAGGCGCAGGCGTCGGTTCGGGCGTCGGCGCCGGTTGTGGGGCGGGCGTAGGTGTGGGCGTGGGCTCCGGAGCTGGCTGGGGCGTGGGTTGCGGAGTCGGTTGGGGCGCGGGCTCTGGAGCGGGCTGAGGC
>NZ_JAVMKF010000117.1:0-21543 GCF_031732815.1 Accumulibacter sp.
TCACCGAGGCGTCGGCCGTGCGCGAGATCCTCGCGTACGTGGGCGAGCCGACGTCGCCGCGGCGGCCTCGGCGGCCACCGCGGCGACCCATGCTCCTACTCGCGCTGCGATTCCGGCGAGGTTTGCAGGCTCCGTCGGCACGCATTTTCCGAATCACGACTGCTGTCAGCGCCTGGAACACTTGCGGAAGTGGCGTTGGATCTCCTATCCTTCGGCGCACAGCGTCGCCGCCAACTCATACCGCGGCAATCCCGGCAGCCAGGCCACTGTCGCACAGAGATCAGCCATCTCCGCCGCGCTGAACTCGCGACCGCAGTGCACCCAATCCCGCGTACTCATGACCGCCACCACCGACCCTCCGGCTCAAGCGTAAACCGTTGCCCTCCACGTGTCCTGCCAGAAGCCCGTACGCTTGTCTAGCCTCCCTTTGCGAAAGTTATTTTTTGCGGTTGCCGCAAAACCTTGCTACCACTGAGTTTCGGGAGTCATGCTTCAGAGCTGATCCCCCACTCTCCCCCGTCGGCCAATGCATGATAGTCTTCCATCGGCGGGCCGCTCGATCCGGCTGCGCCAAAACCCCCCCTGAAAACGGATCATGGCACTCAAGCTTTTCATCAGCCACAGTTCGCGCCTGCGCGACGATGAGACCGGCGATGCTCAGGCGCAAGCCAACTGGCGGCTCCTGCAGGACACCTGCGACGCGCTCGGGCAGGCCTACGGCCAGGACATCGACATCCTCGTCGACTACGCCGGCCTGCAGCCGAGTGATCGCTGGGAAAAGCGCCTCGACGAGTGGCTGTACGACTGCCACGCCGGAGTCCTGCTGCTCTCGAAACGCGCGCGGCAGTCCGCCTGGGTGCGCAAGGAAGCCACGATCCTCTGCTGGCGCGCCGCCAACGAAAAGGATTTCAGGCTCTTTCTGGTTCTCCTCGATGGACAGCAGGCGGCTGACCTCGAAGCGGACGATTATTTCCGCACGCTCGGGCTCAACCGCTTCCAGTGCGTCGAGGACGTCAGGACCGCTGCCGAAATCGTCGGCGGTCTGCGGCAGCCGCGGCTGGACGAGTGCGTCGCGCTGAGAAGCAGGCGGCAGACCCCTTTCGAGCGACTGGTCGGTGGCGTCGAAAAAATCCTTGCCCGGGAAATCGACACCGATGGCCTGGACAATCTCTGGCAGGCGCTGAAGCTTGGCGGACGACCCCCGGCGAGCGCACTGGACCCGGCGCGCTGCCTGGCCAGAGGGATCGCCGGATACCTGTTTCGCCAGGGCGAGGAGGCCTTGCCGCTGTTCACCCGCCTGATGAACGAGGTGTTTCCGCGTCCCGACCGGCGGCGTGCCGAAGAGGTCCTGCGCTACATTCGCGCCTTGTGGGTCGACGTCGGCGCCGCGCGCATCATGGCCGATGCCCGGCAACCCGGCGATTGTCTGGCGCTGAATGGCCATTACGTCGCCAAACCGGTTCCCGAACTCAAGGCTGGCTACTTCACGCTCGAACGCTACAGCGAAAGAGCCTGGCCCGGCGATCGCCGGACAAAGATCATCCCCATTTCGCAGTTGACCAGCGCCGAAGAGATCTGGCACGGCGTGCGCGCACAGGTATGGCCGGAGAGCGTAACGCCGACACCACCCGCGCACGTCATCGACGGTCTGCTGCGCAAAAACACTGAACGCCTGATCATTCTGCTCATGCCGCCTGGCGACCTCCTCCCCGACCCGGCGGTGCTGGGCGAACTCAAGGCGCGCGCCGGCGACTGCCCGTCGTTGCTTTTCATCGTCGATGTCGGCGAACGAATGCCCGACCCGCTGGGCTACGGAATGCAGGCCATCGTCCCGGAGATCCAGGGCTGGGAAACCGAGTGCACACAGATCGCCGCCGAATGCGCCGCGCGCGCCGTCATCAACCAGGACTGACCATGAGCCGCTACTCCCCCCGCCACTTCCAACTGCCCGACGACGACTGCTTTCCCGGCGAAGAAGCGAGCGCCGGGAACCCCTCCACGGTCGCGCCCTACATCTTCTCCCGCACGGCGCTGATCGCGGTCGACGTCGCGCTCGCCACCGAGCGGCCGCTGCTCGTCGCCGGGCCGCCCGGCTGCGGCAAAAGCCGTCTCGCCGAGACGATGGCGGCGGTCCTCAAATGGAGCTTCGTCCGCCAGACGATCACCTCGCGCACGCGCTGCGAGCAACTGACCGTCGAGGTCGATCATCTGCGTCGCCTGAACGACGCGCACCGGGCCGCCCGCGCGGATGCGCATGTACTGCTCAAGCGCGACCGCGAGTACTACAACCCCGGCATCTTCTGGTGGGCGTTCGACCCTCGCTCGGCCGAATTGCGCGGCTTGCCGGAGTTCCAGCCGCCGCGCAACAAGGCGCGCTTTCCCGGCCTCGCCCGGCCAGCCGCGGCCGGCGAGCCACCCGCGACCGTCGTGCTGATCGACGAAATCGACAAGGCCGAACCGGACCTGCCGAACGACCTGCTCGAACCGCTCGACCGGCGCAGTTTCGGCCTGCCCGACAACACGACCTTGACCGCCGACCCGCTGGCCAAGCTGCTCACGATCATCACCACCAACGGCGAGCGCGAGCTGCCGCAGGCCTTCATCCGCCGCTGCGTGACGCTGCGGCTCGAAGAACCGACCCGCGACATCCTGATCGCCATCGCCGCCGTGCGCGCCCGCGAAGCCGAACCGGCGCTGGTCGCCGCGGTCGCCGACAAGATCCTCGCGCTGCGCGACGAATTGAAGGACAGCGGCCGGCGCCCGCCCGGAACGAGCGAGTTTCTCGACGCCGTGCTTACCTGCCACTGGCTGGCCATCGGCGTCGATTCCGAGGTCTGGCAAGAGGTCGAGCAGGCGACGCTGCGCAAACCGATGCTGCGCGAAGATGAGCGTTCCGAGCGAGCGTAGAGGCGAGATCGGTCTCGCCGAGCTGGTCGCCGCGCTCAGGCGTCTGCGCTGCGACCAGTTCGGCGAGGCCGAGCGGAGAGGCGAGATCGGTCTCGCCGAGCTGGTCGCCGCGCTCAGGCATCTGCGCTGCGACCAGTTCGGCGAGGCCGAGCGGAGAGCGATCGCCGAAGCGCTCGGCTTCGGCGCCGCCGATCCCCGCGCGGCGCAAACGCTGACGCCGACGCCGACCGTCTACGACCACAGCCAGACCCAGGCGCAGACGCGGTCGACGCCGATCGCGCCGCCGCCGGCGCCGGGCTGGGCCGTGCCGCGTGTGGCGCCGACACCCGAGGCGCTACCCGCCGACATGCTCGCCTGCGAGCTGGTCGAACTCGTCGCCGACCCGCCGGACGCCGGCGACGACGCGCAGCCGCCTACCTGGCTGAGCGCCGGCTACCGCCGCATCGACCCGCAAACGCGCGCCGCTCCGCTGCGCCACGCATTGCTGCCGGCGCGCACGGCGCGCGGCGTGCTGACCGCGGCGCTGGCGACGCAGCGGACGGGCGACGAGATCGACCACGAAGAACTCGTCCGCTGCCTGGTCGCGCGCCGCCTGCCGCCGCGCCTGCCGCGCGTTCTGGCGCCGACGCTGACGCACGGCTGCCAGCTCCTGCTCGACTTCAGCGACAGCATGCTGCCCTGGTGGGAAGACCTGCGCCAACTCGCCCGGCAAGCGATCGCCACGCTTGGCGCAGCGGGCGTGACGAGCTTCCATTTCAGCGGGGCGCCCGCCGCGGCACGCCGCTGGTCGGCCGAGAGAGAGGATTTCGCGAGCTGGCGCCCGCAGGCCGGCCAGCCGGTGCTCGTCGCCACCGACTTCGGCATCTGGGGCGAGCCGCTGCACGACGGCGCCGGCGCTGACTGGCAAGACTTCGTCCGCCGCTGCGCGGGCGCCGATTCGCCGCTGCTCATCCTCGTTCCCTGGCCACCCCGCTACTGGCCGGCCGACCTGGGTCTGTTTCCGCAGCTCGTCCATTGGCATCCGGCGACGACCGCCGCCATGCTGCGCCGGCAACGCGGGCTCGCCCACCGCGTCGCGCGATGAGCTGGCAGCAGCCGACCGACTTCGAACACCGGCTGGTCGACGCCGCCGGTCTGCGCGCGCCATGGGGGGATCTGGCGCCGCTCGCCCGCCTGCTGCGCCTGCTCTCGCCGGCAACGCGCATCGAGCCCCTGCTGCTGCGCAACGCGCGCTGCCATTTCCTGCCCGGCAGCGGCGCCGAGATCGAGTCGCTGCTCTGGTTCAGCCCGCTCGTCGGCGCGCGCAGCAGCAGCGATGTCGTCCTCCACGGCGGTGTCGCGCGCCTGCTCGCCGGCGAGCTGCGAGGTGACGGTGCGCGCTTCGCCGAGGCGCTCGCCTTCATCGATCACCACAGCCGCCACTGGTTGCCCGAAGACCGCCTCGCACAGACCTTGCGCCTCGATACGCTGCGCCCTCCCGACGCCGCGACACAGGAGGAACTGCGCCAAGGCCTGCGCGACATGCTGCGCCTGATCGGCAACGAAGGCGACGAGGCGCGGCGCATGCGCCTGGCGCGCTCGATCCGCCAGACGCTGGCGACGGTCGGCAGCGACGCGGCGGAAGCCTTCGACGAGCTGCGCTGGCTGCGGCAATACGCAAGCTGCCGCCTCGGCACGACGGCGACACCGGCCGCCGCCAGCCCGCCGGCCGCGGCGCTCCCGGCCTGGCTCGGCGAACCGCCGCCCAGCCCGCGCTTCCGCCGCGCCCGCCTGGCGGTGCGCGTGCACCACGACGTGCAGGAAAACAGGACGATCCTGCACTTCGTCGACGCCGGCGACGCGGCGCAGGCAATCGAGTTTCCGACACCGCTGCCAGCCGACCTGCATGTCGGCTTCCCCGACCGCCCCGATCACCCCGGCCGCTGGCACCTGATCGGCAGCGACCGGCGCGTGCGCGTGCCGCCGATCGACGTCGGCCGCGCGCTGCGCCTCGTCCTGACGACGATCGACGGCCGCCGCCATCAGCTCCGCGCGACGCTGCCCGAGCCACCCGGGCCGCTGCCGCCGACCCGCTTGCTGCTCAGCCACCTGGCGGAAGACCGCGCGCCGGCGCAAGCCATCGCCCGCTGGCTGCGGACGCAGGGCGTCGGTGCCGAGCTGATCGAGGAGGACGCGCCGGCGGCGGGGGCCGGGGGGCATGCCGCGGCGGCGGACGACGAGCCCGAGCCGGCCGTCCCCATCCTGCGCCTGTGGACGCCCGCCGCCCGCCGGCGGCTGGCGCGCGGGCCGGATGCGCTGCCCGCACTAGCAGTGCGCAGCGCGCTGCTGCGCGTCGATCCGGCCGTCGAACTGCCGCAGCCCGGCTTCGGCGCCGAGCGCGTGCTCGATCTGGCCGGCTGGTCCGCCGGGCAGAGCAGCGAAGAGGCCGGCAGGTTTCTCCGCCAGCTTGACGAGTGGCTGGCCGGCGACGCCGGGCCAAGCGAGCCGCCCTCGCCGCCTGTGCCACCCGATCCCCCTGTCGCGGACACGGCGGAGCGCGAACGCGCGGCCGAACGGCAACGCCTGCTGGCCGAACTCGAGGATCCCGGCACGCTCCCGCCGCGACGGCTGGCGATCGGCGACCGGCTGGCCGAAATCGGCGACCCGCGCCCGGGTGTCGGCGTGCGCGAGGTCGAGGTCGAGGTCGACGCCGACGGTCCGCCGGCGGAGGACGCGCCAGTGGAGGACGCGCCGGCGCCGAGCGAGGCCGACGCGCTGCTCGCCGAACTCTTGGAACCGGCAACGACACCACCGCGCCGGCTCGCCATCGGCGATCGACTGGCCGAGATCGGCGACCCGCGGCGCGGCGTCGGACTGGATTTGCGCGGCCTGCCCGACATCGACTGGGTGCGCATTCCCGGCGGCGACTTCATTTACCAGGAAGGCGAAAAGCGCTCGCTGCCGACTTTCCATCTCGCGCGCTACCCGGTGACCAACGCGCAATACGAGGCGTTCGTCGCCGCCGGCGGCTATGGCCAGGGAAAGAAAACAGCGGCCTGGTGGCGCGGCCTCAAGCGGCCGGAGCTGAGTCCCTCAACGTGGCCGCAGCCCAATCGCCCGCGGACGGACGTCAACTGGTACGAAGCGGTCGCTTTCTGCCGCTGGTTGAGCGCCCAACTCGGCTACGAAGTCAGACTGCCGCGCGAAGACGAATGGGAACGTGCAGCGCGTGCGCAGGACGGGCGCGACTACCCCTGGGGAAAAAGCTACGCCAGTGGTCAGGCAAATGTCGACGAAGCGGCCCGCTACGGCGGGAAGAAGACAGGCAAGTGGTCTCTTGAGCAAACGACCGCCGTCGGCGTCTACCCGCACGGCGCTTCCGAGGAAGGCGTTCTCGATCTCTGCGGCAACGTCTGGGAATGGTGCCGCAACAGATACGATCAGCCGGACCGGACTGAATTGGATACCGGCGACGCGGCGGGCGTGGTGCGCGGCGGCTGCTGGGGCGACCTTGCAGTCGATGCGCGCGCGTCGTGGCGCCTCAGGCACGATCCCGTCTACCGGTACCTCGTCGTCGGTTTTCGCGTTTTGTCGTCTGCCCCCATTTCCTGATGCGCTGTTTGCTGCCGACCGTCGCGCAGCGGCGGTCGCGATTTTTTTTTTCAGAAAACGAAGGGGCTGAGGACATGTGTGCGCAAACCCCAGGAATCGGCGTAACGGACATGGTTGATCCAGCCCTGGACGCTGGCGTCGAACTCGGCGAAGCTGAGCTCGCCGCGCTGCCAGGCGGCGTAGCGCCCATCCAGCCGGCGCGTTGCCGCAACGACCTTGCGCGCCTTGACCCGGCGGTGGGTCGGGAAAACGACGAAGCCAAGCCACGGAATTCCCTGCGCCACCGGTTGCACCTGCGCGCTGCCTGCGTGGAACTGCAGCCGCCGCCCCACCAGGTGCTCGCGTACGGCAGCCTTCCATCGCCAGAGCGTCGGCTTGTCGTCGGCGAAGAGCGCGAAGTCGTCCACGTAGCGCACGTACCCTCGGCAGCCAAGTTCGTCGCGCACGAACAGATCCAGGGGGTGCAGGAAGACGTTCGACCAGAACTGCGAGCTCAGATTGCCGATCGGCAGGCTGCTCGGCGGCTGGATCAGACAGGATGGCGAGAGGCGGAGCACCCCAGGGTGAATCCTGGCGGTGCTCCCGGTTGTGTATGCGCCCGACGCGGAAAGCGTGCGGACGGGATGCACCCGCGCCATTAAAGCCCCGCCGTCGCGTAGCGCAAACCGTGGTCGGCGATCCCGGCGAACCTGGCGGAAGCGGCAATGTGGGCAGACGACAAAACGCGAAAACCGACGTCGTTGTTCCGGTTGTCGGGATTGTTCCTGTTGCGCCTCGACGCGCGCGCATTGTCTGCATTGTTGTTCCAGCAGCCGCCGCGCACCACGCCCGTCCGATTCCGGGGCACCCCACTGGACAAGCCAGCGAGCGGGATTATCGCAGCCTTCATCGGTCGCGGCGAAAAAATTTTTTCGACCGCCGCTGCGCGACGGTCGGCAGCAGACAGCGCATCAGGAAATGGGGGCAGACGACAAAACGCGAAAACCGACGTCGAGGAACCGGTCGTCGGGATCGAGCCAGTCGCGCCCCGACGCGCGCGCATCGTCTGCATCGTTGCCCCAGCAGCAGCCGCGCACCACGCCCGCCGAATTGGGGAGACTCATTTCACCCCGGACCGACTTTTCCGAATCCTCAAGGCACCATTCCCAGACGTTCCCCGAGAGATCGAGTACCCCTTCAGGCGACGCTCCGTGCGGATAGACGCCGACGGCGGTCGTCTGCTCGAGCGTCCACTCGCCGACCTTGTGCTCGGACCCAAAATACTTGGCGGTTTCGTCGATATTCGCCCGCCCACTCTCGTAAGTCTCGCCCCATGGGTAAGCGCGCCCGTCGCGCCCGCGTGCCGCGCGCTCCCACTCGCTTTCGCTCGGCAGGCGAACGGCGTAGCCAAACCGTGCGCTCAGCCAGCGCGTGAAGGCGACCGCTTCGTACTGGTTGACGTTCGTCCGCGGCCGATTCGCCTGCGGCCAGTGCGACGACTCGGGCTGCGGCCGCTTCAGATCTTTCCACCAGCGATCGTCGGCGTAGCCGCCGTCGTCGATGAAGGTCTGGTACTGGACGTTGGTCACCGGATAACGCGCGATCCGGAACGTCTCCAGCCGGCGCCGCTCGCCCTTCTGATAGAGGAATTCGCCGCCCGGGATCTCGACCCAGTCGATGTCGGGGAGCAGGATCGTTCGCCGGGCCGACCGGCCGGCGCCTGGATGCGGGCCGCTCGCTGCCTGGCCGCCGGCGGGCGGCGAACTCTGGGCAGACGGCGTGGGGGTGCGGCTGGGAGTAAGCGGAGCGACCATCGGTGACGTGGCCTAGCCTGGCTGGGCGGGCGCAGAAAGATTCCCGCCATGATAGGGACAAACTCACCAGGCGGGAAGGACCGGCAGGCGACGGAGGCATGGCGGCAATGCTGTTGAATCAGGCCAAATCCCGGTATAAGCCACTTTAGGCCATTGATGCAAAAGACTATTTTTACCGGTAGACCACGATGATAACGCGGAGACGGTATGCAAAATGCATGCCCGCTATCGTCTGTTTTTGATGCGTTTCTTCATCTGATTCCGGATCGTCTCTCTTTAAGAGGGTTTTCTCTTTCCCCGAAGGCCTTTGTTCGCCAGAGCAAACTGACGCTTTCGGCGGTCTTCGTCTTGCTGCTTTCACTGACGGGCAGTGGGAAAGGCCAGGGGGTTGATGGCAAAGCCGGCGCGTTCTTTCGCCATGCCCGACGTAGTGGTCTGTGGCCGGAAGCGGAAGCCGTCCATCGCAGTACCGTGACCAAAGCGCGTGCCAAGCTCCCCTGGACGGCCTTTGAGCAAGTGCATCACGATGCCGTAGGGCTGGCCTATGCGCTTTGGCCGGCGTCCGCGGATGCGACCTGGCAGGGACTGTCGGTCTTTGCCATTGATGGCTCCAAGTATGACCTGCCGGCCTCGCCCGCGTTACGCGAAGCCTTCGACCCGAAGAGCGGGCTGGAGCATCCGGGCAAGGGCCATTACCCGCAATGCCTGGTGTCGACGGCCTATGATGTCTTCCGGCGCCTACCCATCGCGCGGACGGTGCGATCGATTGCGCAGGCCGACGAGCGCGAAGAGGTCAAAGCGCTCTTGCCGCATATCCCGTCCGGCGGCCTCCTGCTGTTCGACCGAGGCTACCCGAGTTATGACCTCATCGGCCACCTGCATCGCCAGTACCAGGGCTACTGGGTGATTCGCTGTCCCGCTGCCTCGACCTTCCCTGCCGTGGAGGCCTTCGTTCACTCCGATCAGAGCGAGGCAACGCTGACGCTGACACCGCCGAAGGCGGGACCGATTCCGCTGCGGGTGGTGCGGCTGGTCGCTCCCGATGGCAACGTCTCCGTGCTTCTGACCAACCTGAACGATTCCATCCGTTTTCCGGCTACCGCCGTCATCGCCCTCTACTTCCGACGCTGGGCAGTCGAAACACATTACCGCGACGAGAAGACTTCCCTCGACATCGAGACCTTCCATAGCCGGACCGAGAACGGGATTCGTCAGGAACTGTTCGCCATTCTGATCCTCGCCGTCATCGCTCGCATCCTGATGGTGCTCAGCACCGATCCCGACCATCCCGCAGCGGCCGCGCCGCAGTTCAAGCACGCCATGATCACCCTCGCCGAAGAAGCCTTCGTCCTCACGCCCCGCTGCCCCCAACAGGCCCTGGCAATCTTCCGCGAACTCCTCTCCGAGATTGCTCGCGTGCGCTATTACCCCCCACGAACGCCTCGGCCTTCGCAGCCTCGCGTATCAAAGAAGCCCATCTCCAAATGGCAGGTCGATAAAGGCAAACGAATCGCCATGGCCTGATTCAACAGCATTGCGGCCCGCGGCCCGCCCCTGTGGGAGATGTCCGATGCCGAGCAGGAGCAGTTCGATCCGCAAGCCCAGCCGGCGCCGGACTACCAATTCGATCAGCGCACCGCTTGGTAAAGACAGTACGAAGACGGTCCAATCGGGCTCGTCGGGGACCGCTTGCGCCATGCGTCGCCGCGGCGGCCTCGGCGGCCACCGCGGCGACCCATGCTCCTGCTCGCGCTGCGATTCCGGCGAGGTTTGCAGGCTCCGTCGGCACGCATTTTCCGAATCACGACTGCTGTCAGCGCCTGGAACATTTGCGGAAGTGGCGTTGGATCTCCTAGCCTTCGCGATCACAATCGTGCAATCGTCATCGGACCGAGATGAGGTTGTCTGAAGTTACCCCGGCGGCACGGGCAGTTACCCCGAAAGCTACCCCGGTTTCTCGTCGGGTGCCATGCGACGATGTCACGCCGCAACAGAAAAAAGACGACAAAAAACCCGCACTTAGGCGGGCTCTGTGGATTGCTATGGACTACCTTGGATTGCTTATTGGTGCCCAGGAAGGGAATCGAACCCCCACACCTTGCGGCGGCAGGACCTAAACCTGCTGCGTCTACCAATTTCGCCACCTGGGCACGGCAGGAGTCGACGCACGCGGTGTCTTGCCTCCGGTGCGGGTGGACCGACCGGCTGCTGACCTTGCTGGCGGCACTCCGTGGCGGCATTTTAACCGCCGCGACCCTATACTGTCAGCACCTGTGGCGGGCGCCTGCCGCCCGTCGTCGCCAACTGCCGTCGGATGAGCGGCCGCCGCCTGCACTGCACGATGCCTGTCAAGCACTACGAGAACTTTCCGGTCGCTTCGCTGCTCCTCCCGGCGCGCCTGCGCCGGCCCATCGAAGCGATCTACCGCTTTGCGCGCAGCGCCGATGACCTGGCCGATGAAGGCGAGGCGACTGACGACGAGCGTCTGCAGGCTTTGCACGACTGTCACCGCCAATTGGACGAGATCGAGCGCGGTCGGCGACCAGCGCCCGAACTGTTTGCCGATCTGGCGCGGGTGATCGACGAGTGGCATTTGCCGGTGGCGCTCTTGCGTGACCTGCTCGACGCTTTTGCGCAGGATGTCGTGCAGAAGCGCTATGCCGACTATGGGCAACTGCTCGACTATTGCCGGCGCTCGGCGAACCCGGTCGGGCGCCTGCTGCTGCATCTGGTCGGACGCACCGGCGACGACGATCTGCGTCGTTCGGATTGCATCTGCACGGCGCTGCAACTGATCAACTTCTGGCAGGATGTCGCGATTGATTGGCAGAAGGGGCGCGTTTACCTGCCGCAGACCGATCTGCAGCGTTTCCACATCGATGAAGCGGCGATTGCCGCCGGCACCGGGGGTGACGCTTGGTCTGCCTTGCTTGATTTTCAGATCGAGCGGACGCGCCGTTTGATGTATGCGGGAGCGCCGCTGGTCTTTGTCCTGCCCGGGCGTGTCGGCTGGGAAATCCGGCTGACCGTGCAGGGCGGCCTGCGTATCCTGGAACGAATTCAGCGCGTGCGCGGCGATGTCTTTCGCCAGCGCCCGACGCTGGCTGCGGCGGACTGGCTGACCGTCGTCGGGCGTGCTTTCCGCATGTCGCTCGTGTGACAATGGCTGCCCAGCCGATTGATCGAGTTCGCGCATGACCCCGGACGAGTACTGTCAACAGAAAGCCGCGCAGAGCGGTTCGAGTTTCTACTACAGCTTTCTTTTCTTGCCGCCCGACCGGCGGCGCGCGATCACCGCGCTCTACGCCTTCTGCCGCGAGGTTGACGATGTCGTCGACGAGTGTCCGGACGGGCAGATCGCGGCGACCAAACTGGCCTGGTGGCGGCGCGAACTGGCCAACGTTTACTGTGGCAATCCGCAGCATCCGGTGACGCTCGCGCTGCAGTCGGCGCAACGCGAGTTCGATCTGCCCGAGGAGCAACTGCAGGAAATCATCGACGGCATGGAAATGGACCTCCGGCAAACGCGCTACCTCGACTTCAAGACGCTGGCGCTCTACTGCTACCGCGTTGCCGGCGTCGTCGGCCTGCTCGCCGCCGGCATCTTCGGCTACCAGGACCGCCGGACGCAGAAGTATGCGCACGATCTGGGGATCGCTTTCCAGCTCACCAACATCATTCGCGACGTCGGCGAGGACGCGCGCCGGGGACGGATCTACCTGCCGATCGAGGATCTGCAGCGTTTCTCCGTTCCCGCGGCGGACATCCTGAACGCTCGCCATTCGGACAGCTTCCGTCAGTTGATGGAGTTCCAGATCGAACGCGCGGAAAGCTATTACGCGCAGGCAATCGCCAGCCTGCCGGAAAGCGACCGGCGGGCGCAGCGCCCTGGTCTGGTGATGGCGGCGATCTACCGCGCTCTGCTCGACGAAATCAAGCGTGACGGCTGTCTGGTGCTGCAGCAGCGTACTTCGCTGACGCCGCTGCGCAAGCTGTGGATTGCCTGGTGGACCTGGGTGCGCGGATGAGGGTGGCGGTCGTCGGCGGCGGTTGGGCCGGCTTGGCGGCGGCCGTCGAATTGCTCGCGGCGGGCGTCGAGGTGGTGGTCTATGAAGCGGCGCGGCGGCTTGGTGGGCGCGCGCGCAGCGTCGTCATGCACGGGCAGCGGCTGGATAACGGGCAGCACATCCTGAGCGGTGCGTATGGCGAAACGCTGCGCCTGATGCAGCAGGTCGGTGCAAATCCGGCGCGTTTGCTGCACCGGGTGCCGCTCGCCCTTTGCTTTCCCGGGGCCGGGTCGGAGCGGCCGTTTGCCCTGCGTCTGCCACGCCTGCCGGCGCCCTGGCACCTTGCCGTCGGCCTGTTCAGCGCGCGCGGCGCCAGCCTGGGCGAGAAGCTCGCCGCGCTGCGCTGTCTGCGTCGCTGGCAGGGAACGGGCTACCGGCTGGCCGCCGATTGTTCGCTTGCCGCGCTGCTCGACCACGATCGCCAGTTCGGCGCACTGCGTCGTTTTCTGTGGGAACCGCTCTGCCTGGCCGCGCTCAACACGCCGGCGGCCGACGCCTCGGCGCAGGTCTTTCTCAACGTGCTGCGCGATACGGTCGGCGGCGCGCGCGCGGCCAGCGACCTGCTGCTGCCGGCCGTCGAGCTCGACGCGCTGTTCGCGCAGCCGGCGGCCGATTTCATTCGCGCGCATGGTGGCGAGATTCGCCTGTCGCAGCGCGTCGAGCAGATCGACGAGCCGCTGAGCATCACCGGCGAGCGCTACGCAGCCGTCGTGCTCGCCGTCGACGCGCCGCACGCCGGCGCCCTGCTGGCGCAGCATGCGCAAACGCTTGACCTGGCACGGCTAGTCGCCGGATATCGCGGCGAGCCGATCGCCACCGTCTATTGCGCCTATCCGCGCGAGCTACGGCTGTCCGAACCGATGCTCGGTCTGGCAGGTGGCTCGCCGGCGACGGTCGGTCAGTGGGTTTTCGACCGCGGCGCGTTGTGCGGCACCGACGGGCTGCTCGCTTTTGTTCTCAGCGGGCGTGGCGCCTGGGAGGAACTCGACAATTCCGCCTTGTTTGCCGCTCTGGCCGGAGAACTCGCCGGCATGCTGCGCCGTCGCCTTCCCGACCCCGCCTGGGTACGCGTCGTGCGCGAGCGGCGAGCGACCTACTCGTGCCGTCCCGCCCTGCCCCACCCGCCGGCGCGGACCGCCAGGCGCGGCCTGTGGCTGGCCGGCGACTACGTTTGTGCGGAATACCCGGCGACGCTGGAAGCGGCGGTGCGCAGCGGCGTCGCCGCGGCGCGCGGGATACTCGGCGCGCCGGCGGCCGGTCAGCGCGCCGGCAACCGCCCTACTTGACGCGCATGCCGGGCTGCGCGCCGGCGTCAGGGGCGAGCAGGAAGATGCCGGGCGTCGTTCCATCCGGGTCGGATGCGGCAAGGATCATTCCTTCCGAGAGTCCGAAGCGCATCTTGCGCGGCGCCAGATTGGCGACGACAACGGTCAGCCGACCGACCAGTCTGGCCGGATCGTAGGCCGTCTTGATTCCGGCAAAGACCTGCCGAGTGCCGAGTGGCCCGAGGTCGAGGAGGAGCTGGACGAGCTTGTCGGCACCCTCGACCTGCCTTGCCTCGCGGATCTGCGCGATCCGCAGATCGACGCGCATGAACTCGTCGAGCGTCAGGTGCGCGCTGCCATTGGCCGTGGCCACTGCCGCCTGGGCGACGGCGACGGCCGCTGCCTTTTCCTGCTGTTCGGCGTGTTTCTGCGGCGCAGCCGGCGTCGTCGCCGGCGCGATCGCGGTCAGCGACTCGCGGTTGGCTTCGACCAGCGCAGCGATCTGCTTCTTGTCGACGCGCGTCATCAGGTGGCGGTAGGGCCGGATCGCGTGTCCGGCGGCGAGCACGCTGTGGACATCGTTCCAGGTGAAGGGCGCGACGTTGAAGAAGCTTTCGACCTTCGCGGCGAGCGCCGGGAGGACCGGTTTGAGCAGGATGATCAGCCGGCGGAAGAGGTTGAGCGTGTTGCTGCAGGCTTGTTGCAACTCGCTCTCGCGCCCCGGCTGTTTGGCCATTTCCCAGGGTTTGACGCTGTCGACGTACTGATTGGCGAGGTCGGCGAGCGCCATGATTTCGCGCACCGCCTTGCCGAACTCGCGCGCTTCGTAGTGCTCGGCGATCGCCGCCTGCCTCTCGCCGATCGCCTGCAGCGCGCGCAGCGACTCGTCGCAGGTGCACAGTTGACCGGCAAAGCGCTGACTGATGAAGCCGGCCGAGCGACTGGCGAGGTTGACCAGCTTGCCGACCAGGTCGGCATTGACGCGCGCGATGAAGTCGTCGAGATTGAGGTCGATGTCCTCCATCGAGGCCGACAGCTTGGCGGCGTAGTAGTAGCGCAGCCACTCGGGATCGAGCCCCTGCGCCAGATAGCTCTCGGCGGTGATGAAGGTGCCGCGCGACTTCGACATCTTGGCGCCGTCTACGGTCAGGAAACCGTGTGCGAAAACCTTGCTCGGCGTCCGGTAGCCGGCGTGCTCGAGTTCAGCCGGCCAGAAGAGCGCGTGGAAATACAGAATGTCCTTGCCAATGAAGTGATACAGCTCGGTCGTGGAATCGGCGCGCCAGTACTCGTCGAAGTCGATTCCACTGCGCGCACAGAGGTTGCGGAAAGCGCCCATGTAGCCAATCGGCGCGTCGAGCCAGACGTAGAAATACTTGCCGGGCGCGTCCGGGATCTCGAAACCGAAGTACGGCGCGTCGCGCGAGATGTCCCAATCGGTGAGGTGGTTCTCGCCGGGCGGGCCCAGCCATTCCTGCAGCTTGTTCGCGGCTTCGCTCTGCAGCCGGCCTTCGCCCTGCGTCCAGCGCCGCAGGAAAGCCTGACAACGCGCGTCGGAGAGCCGGAAGAAGTAGTGTTCCGACTGGCGCAGTTCGGGTCGGGCGCCGGAGACGGCCGAATAGGGGTTGCGCAACTCGTTCGCCGTATACGCCGAACCGCATTGCTCGCAGTTGTCGCCGTATTGATCGGGCGCCGCGCACTTCGGGCACTCGCCCTTGATGAAGCGGTCGGGCAGGAACATTTCTTTGAGCGGATCGTAGTACTGCTCGATCGTGCGTGTTTCGATCAGCCCGGCAGCTTGCAGACGACGGTAGATTTCGTTGGCGCAGGCGCGTGTTTCCGGCGAGTGCGTCGTGTAGTAGTTGTCGAAACCGACATGGAAACCGGCGAAGTCGCGCGTGTGTTCGCGCTGCACGCGCTCGATCAGCGCTTCCGGGGTAAGGCCCTCCTTCTCGGCGCGCAGCATGATCGGCGTGCCGTGCGTATCGTCGGCGCAGACGTACCAGCATTCGTTGCCGCGCATCTTCTGGAAGCGGACCCAGATGTCGGTCTGGATGTACTCGACCAGGTGGCCGAGATGGATGGCGCCGTTGGCATAGGGCAAGGCGGAAGTAACGAGGATCTTGCGGGGCATGGGATTCCGGCCGGCTGGACAAACGGGCATTCTACCAAACGCGGATCGCCGGCAGCCGTTCAATGCCGCCTGCCGCCACCTCCGATCACGCTACCGGCGGCCGACGGCCAGCGCAGCGCATCGGCCCGCACGCCCGGCGCGACGCCAACTTCGCCGGCAAAGCTCAGAATTGAGGCGAAGGCGCGAGTTCGCCGTCTGGCGCGCGGTACGACGCCGCTTCCTCGAACACCCAGGCGCGAAAGGCGACGATCCCGGCCTGCTGCTCGTCGGTCAGACGACAGATGAAGTAGTAGGAGAGCGGCGACTCGACGGCCAGCCGGAAAGGGCGACGCAGCGCGCCGCTGGCGAGGCCGTCGAGCGCCAGCGTGTGGCGGGCGAGCGCGACGCCCTGACCGGAAGCGGCGGCCATCAGCATCAGATTGGAGTCGTCGAAAACGGCGCCGCGCTGCGGCTCTTCGACGATCAGTCCGGCCGCGGTAAACCACGGTTGCCAGAGTTCGTCGTTCGAGCGCAGCAGCGGCAGCTCGCCCAACTGCGCCGGTTCGAGCAGCGCGTGGCGCGCAATGAACTCGGGGGAGCACACCGGGTAGTACCAGTCGCGCATCAACAGCCGGCAGCTCAGGCCAGGGTAGCGGCCGTGGCCGAAGCGGAGCGCGACATCGGCCTCGCCGCCCTTGATGTCGGCCAGTCGGGCGCTCGATTGCACCTCGACATCGAGTTCGCGGTGATGCGAAATGAAGCTGCCCAGGCGCGGCAGCAGCCAGCGCGCGGCGAACGACGGCATGCAACTGACGCGCAGCCGGCGGTAGTCGCGCATCGCCAACAGTTGCTCGGTCGCCTGGCCGATTTCGCCGAGTGCACGCGCTACCTGTTCGGCATAAACGGCGCCCTGCGCGGTCAGCTTCAGGCCGCGGCCATGCCGCTCGAAGAGGGCGACCCCGAGCTGCTCCTGCAACTGGCGCAACTGGTGGCTGACCGCACCATGCGTCAGATGCAGCTCGGCGGCAGCGCCGGTGACGCTCTGGCTGCGCGCGGCCGCAACGAAGACGCGCAGGCTGCCAAGCGGTGGGAGGCGGCGGTTATCGGTCAATTTTTCTCACATGTCGTGTCAGAACAATTCGATTGTACTGGCCCGTCGGCAGGCTGAAAATGGCCGCACCTGTCAAGCATCGGACAGGCATCATTGCCGGCACAGGAGGAAACCATGACGACGCTGTTACCCGATGTCGAATTCGAATTGCGTGCTGACGCCGCTGTTTCGCTGGACGGACTGGCCGGCTGGACGGTCATCGCACTTGGCGGACGCATCTGGCTGACCGAAGAAATGGGTGGCCGGGATGTCTGGCTGTTGCCCGGCCAGCGTCATCGCCTCTTCCATCCGGGAACGACGGTGATCGAGGCCTGGCCGCTGCCGGGAGCCGAAGCGCCGGTGAGGATCCGCCTCTCACCGCCAGCGGGCAGCTACCGCCGTCGCTGGTCACTACCCCGCTTCAGGCTCGCCGGCGTGCCGGCCTGCGCCTGAACAATAAACAGTCGTCGGACAGGGCAGCGCGGCTGAGCGGTGCCAACCTTTACGCTTGGAGAAAAGACATGACGAATCTGTCGGAAGCTGCGCCGCACCGTTTGCTCGGCCTCTACGACTCACCCTTTGTTCGCCGCGTGGCGGTGAGCATGCACCTTTACGGGATTCCTTTTGAACACGTGTCGCTCTCGGTGTTCAGGCAGATGGATGCGATGCGGCCGATCAATCCGCTGTTCAAGGTTCCGATGTTGACGCTGCCGAACGGCGAGACGCTCTACGAGAGCGCGTACATCCTTGATTACCTCGACGAACTCGCGTGTGAACGTGGTCTCGCTGCGCTCATCCCGCGCCAGGGAGCGGAGCGCCGGCAGGTGCAACAGTTGATGGCGCTGGCGACCGTCGCTACCGAGAAAGCGGTGGCGATCGAATACGAGCACAAGCGACCTAGCGAGTTGCTCTGGGCCGAATGGACCGACCGCCTGCGGGGTCAGATGCGCCAGGCGTTTGCCATGCTCGAAGAGAAGCTGGTCGGCGACTTCCTCTTCGGCAACCGCCTGACGCAGGCCGACATCACGACGGTGAGCGGGATCGGCTTCGTGCGCTACGTTCGGCCGGACGAATGGGCAGAAGTCGCCAGCGCCTGCCCGGCGCTCAGCGCACTGGCCGACCGGCTGGAAGCCAGCGCGGCATTCCAGGCGGTTCCGATCGATCAGTGATCGGGGTTGCTGGCGCCGGCTGCTGTGGTTACCGGCGCGGCTGCGGCGGCGCTGCCCGCTGCCAGCAGGTGCGCGCGGAAGGCGCGCGCCGGCAGTGACAGGGGTTTGCTCCTGAGCTGAACGACCAGCCAAGGTCGGCGCAAGGGAAACCCTTCGACCTCGAGAAGGCATACGCCGGCAGCCGCCGGGTCGGCCGGCAAGGCGTGCCGCGAGAGCACGGCAAGGCCGACGCCGGTGGCGACGAGCTCACGAATCGCCTCGTTGCTGCTCACCGCCAGCTTGACATCGAGCCTCATCCCGGTCTGCGCGAGATGGCTGTCGATCGTCCGCCGTGAGCCCGAGCCGACTTCGCGCAGGATGAAGCGCTCGCCGCTCAGTGCCTCGAGTGCAAGCTTGCGGCCAGCCGCCCAATGCCCGACCGGGGCAATCACCACCTGCTCGTTGTCGAGAAACGGCGTGCAGATCAGCGGCAGGTCTTCCGGCGGATAGACCATGATGTAGAGATCGTCCTGGTTGCCGCGCAGGCGCGCCACGACGCGTTCGCGCTCGGCGATCTCCAGCTCGACCTCGATCTCCGGGTAGCGCCGGCAGAAGTCGCCGAGCATTCTGGGCAGGAAGTACTTGGCCGTGGGGACCAGCGCGATGCGCAGGCGGCCGCGTTTCAGCCCCTTCAGCTCGTCGATCGCAGCCTCGAAACGGTTCCAGACATCGTCCAGTTCGCGCGCCATTTTGAGCACTTCCTCGCCCGCCTGAGTGAGGACCAGCAAGCGACCTTGCTGCGCGAACAAGGGCACGCCAAGCAGCTCGGCGAGTTGCCTAATCTGCAGTGAAACCGCCGGTTGCGTCAGGTGCAAGGACTCGGCCGCCTTGGTGAAGCTGCGCAGCCGGGCAACGGCAGAGAAGGTTTCCAGTTGGCGAAAGCTGATGCGGCGACGCGGCACTCATAAGCTCCAGCAAATACATTCGAGAATTATATCTCATTGGACATTATCGTCCGGCGCCCCCATAGTCTGCTCCGTCCCACCTGAACAAGGGGCAACCACCAAAACGCGAAGCCAGGAGAAAAGCATGCGCCACTACACCACCGACAGCCCGGAAGCGATGTCACGCATCGTCGCCCTCGCTCTGCTTGCCGACGGTGCCCTCGACCCACGCGAAATCGAATCGCTCGATCGGCGAGCCATCCTCGATAAGCTGGGCATCTCACACGGAACGCTCGACCGCATCACGCACGAATTCTGCAACGACCTGCTGCAGTGCGCGCGCTCACCGAACGTCGGGCAGATCGAACTCGATCGTGATCTGGTCGAGCACCTGCTCGACGACATCCGTGCGCCGGAAAAGCAGCAGCAGGCGCTCGCGGCGATTGTCGAGATCACCGAGGCGGACGGTTGCCTGAACGGCGGCGAGGCGATTCTGATCTCGGAAGCGATGAGTCGCTGGGGACTTGAGCTGCAACACGTCGCGCGCACCGTGGTGCGACGCGCGCAGCGCCCTCTCCCGCAGCCAGCGACCAGCGTTTGATCAGCCGCGCGGCAGCCACCTCCCGCGCGCGGCGGTCGCGGCAGTCAATGCACGAAGCGACCGTCGCGCGTCGCGATCACCGTGTCCACGAACGACGAGCCAAGGTGCTGGCGCGACGAATAACTGACCGCATAGCCGCCGAGATCGTACTGCCCAAGCTTTTCCAGCCCATTGACCAGCGCCTCGCGGTTCGGCGCTGCCGTTCCGGCCTGTTGCAGGCCGGCCACCAGCACGCGTGCGCCGAGATAGCCCTCAAGGCTGCTGAAGGAAAAGTCGGCCGCCGCATCGACCGCCTGCAGGTCGCGTTGATATTCCCTGACGACGGGCGGCGCGACCCCCCAAGGGAAAGGGACGACCTGCGTGAAGACCAGTCCCTGGGCTTCGCCACCGAGTAGCCGGACCATCTGCTGGGCGCCCGAGTTGACCGCCATGAAACGCGTCGCCGCACCCAGTCTGCGACTGGCCGTGATCACCGCAGCAAATGCGGCGTAGCTGCCGTGGTTGAAGGCAACATCGACTTTCGCCTCGCGCAGCTCGCGCGCAATCGCTTCCGCATCGGGCTTGGCCGGGAGAACGATGGCTTTGGTCAGATCGAGCTGGTGCCGGGCCAAAGCCTTGCGCACGTTGGCCAGATGTTTGCGACCGGTCTCGCTGTCGCTGTGTAGAAAGGCCACGCGGAATTGGCCAAACTGGGCAGCGGTATCGACCAGGCGCTCGAATTCGAGTTGGTGTCCGGCACGCACCGGAAAGACGTAGCGGTTATGGCTTTCGCGGAACTCGGCGGCGCCGGCCAGGCAGGCGACCAGCGGCGTCTTCTTCTCGATCGCCACCTTCATGCTGGCGATACAAGGACCGCCTTCGGCGCCGGCAAACACCGCCAGCACGCGTTCCTGGTCGATCAGGCGGAGCGTGTTATCTGCCGCCCGACTCGCGTCACCACCATCGTCCAGCGACTTGAGGACGATCCGCCGGCCATGCACGCCGCCCTCGGCATTGATCCGGGAAAAGTAGGCCCGTGCGCCGGCCTGTATTGCCTTGCCGTGCTCGGCCATCGGCCCGGAAAGCGCCACGGTCTGCCCAAAGACAAGCTCTTCCGAAGCAAGTGCGCTGCTCGCCAGCCAGCAGCCGACGAGTACGCTCCCCCACAGTCTGACCCGCATGACTCTTTTCCTCCTGACCTGACAGCCGTATTCGGCCCGCCAATGCGCGATCATAGGCCGCCCGGACGGCGGCGACCGTGCCAGACTTGGCGCTTGCCGGCGGGCTTCAAATGATCTTGTTCAGCGGATACTCGACGATTCCCTCGGCGCCAAGCCTGATCAGCTCGGGGACGATGCGGCGAACCTCCTTTTCGGGCAGGATGGTCTCGATCGAAACCCAGTCGGAATCGTAAAGATGGGCCACCGTCGGGTTCTTCAGACTGGGCAGGATGTCGGTAATGGCGGCGACACGCTCGCCCGGTGCGTTCATCTTCATGCCGACCATACCTTCTGCGCGCAGGGTCGATTGCAGCAGCGTGGCGATCTGCTCGATCTTCAGCCGTTTCCAGGGGTCGTCCCAGGCCGCCCGGTTGGCCACCATGACCGGCAACGACTCCATCAGCTCGCAGACGATGCGCAGGCCATTGGCGCGAATCGTCGAGCCCGTTTCGGTGACTTCGACGATCGCATCGCACAGGCCCTCGACCACCTTGGCTTCAGTCGCTCCCCAGGAGAATTCGACGGTAACCGGAATCTGGCGCTCGGCGAAGTAACGTTCGGTGAAACCGACCAGCTCGGTCGAAATCGTCGCGCCGCGCAGATCCTCGGGCGAGCGAACCGGCGAATCGTCGCTGACCACCAGAACCCAGCGCACTGTGCCGCGGGAAACCTTCGAGTAGACCATCTCGCAGACTTCCACGACATCCGAATCGCTTTCCCGGACCCAGTCCCGGCCGGCAATGCCGACATCGATCGTGCCACGTTCGACATATCTGCCCATCTCCTGCGGACGGATCAGACTGCAACGCATCTCCGGATCGTCGA
>NZ_JAVMKF010000117.1:21643-29763 GCF_031732815.1 Accumulibacter sp.
TATCTGCCCATCTCCTGCGGACGGATCAGACTGCAACGCATCTCCGGATCGTCGACGCTGGGAAAGTAGCTGCGCGAACTGGTGGTTACCCGCCAGCCAGCCTTGCGCAGCAGTTCGACGGTGGACTCCTCCAGGCTTCCCTTGGGGATACCGAACTTCAGCCGATTGCCAATGGTCGGCGCGCTCATTTCTTGTACACCTGGGCCGGGTCGAAGAGCGGATGCGAATGCTCGACCCAGGTGCCGTCTTCCCAACGCACAAAGAAGCAGCTCCGGTTACCGGTGTGACACGCGGCGGGACCGTTCTGCCTGACCTTGATGACCACCGTATCGGCGTCGCAATCGGTAAGCACCTCGACCACCTCCTGCGTGTTGCCCGACTCTTCGCCCTTCATCCAGTACTTGTTGCGCGAACGGCTGAAGAACCAGGTCCGACCTGACTCCAGGGTCAGATTCAAAGTCTTTTCGTCCATGAAAGCGACCATCAGCACCTCGCCGTTTTCGGCATCCTGGATGACGGCCGGGATCAAGCCGCCCATCTTTTCAAAGTCAATCCTGATCATGCAGCCTGCATTCCTTGTCCGTTGAGTGTTGTCAGATCGCGCGGCCTGCCACAATCCTGCCGACGGACGGCATTGCGGCAGCGCGCAGGCGCAAGTTTAGCCGCTTCGAGCGGTTGCGCCGAACGCCTGAGCGATTTCGGCGAGCGTTGACCGCTTGCGACAGGGCGTATCTCTCGGACATGCCCGTTCGGGAGCTGCGCCTGTTGGCCTGCAGCGCAGCCTTCGGCGCGTACCGGCGCCCCGGCCTGGCTTGCCCTAATCCAGTTTCTTGCGCGCCGGGCGGATCTCGTACAGGGCGTGATCCTCGTGCAGCCGCGGCGCGGATTCAGATGCGGCATCGGCGCTGCCGAGCCTCTCGAACGACAAGCTGGCGGTAGTGAAAAGGTCAGTGTTCTCGGCCTTCAGGTAGCGCGCAGCCATCCGACAGTACTCGGGGTCGATGTCGATTCCGATGCTGTTGCGGCCGCTGCGCAAGGCGGCAATCATGGTCGTTCCCGAGCCACAGAAGGGATCGAGGACGGTGTCGCCGGAGAACGAAAACATGCGCACGAGGCGCGTCGCCAGGGCCAAAGGAAATGGCGCAGGGTGCTGCTTGGTCGAGGCTCCGGTGATGTTCCATATCTGCTGAAACCATCGGTCGAAGTCACCTTTGTCGATGCGGCTTTCCTCGCGTTGGGCCGCGGTCGGCTGTCGGTACCCGCCCGGTTTCCGCTGCATCAGGATGAACTCCATGTCGTTCTTGATGATGGCGTTGGGCTCGTAGGGTTTGCCCAGGAACTTCGAGCCATTCGCGACTTCGTACGAGGCATTCGCGATCTTGTGCCAGATGATCGGGTTGAGGTTGTCGAAGCCAATGCGGCGGCAAATGACGCAGATGTCGGCGTGCAGCGGAAAGACCAGGTGGCGTCCGAAGTCGCGCCGCGCAACGCATACGTCACCAACGACGCAGACCAGACGCCCACCGGGAACCAGAACCCGGTACGCGTGCCGCCATACTCTTTCCAACTCGCCGAGGAATGCTTCGTAGTCCTGGATATGCCCGAGTTGGTCGGGATGCTCGTTGTACCGCTTCAGATTCCAGTACGGTGGGGAGGTGACCACGAGATGGACCGAGCCATCCGCGAGGAAGGCGAGATCGCGCGAGTCCGCGTTGATCAGCCAGTGCGTGCTGGCTTTCATCGAATCACGCCTGGGCGGACAAGATCTGGACGCTCTTCCGGCGGAAGACGCTGGACTCCGCAACCGCGTCGCCAACGCGTATCGGGAGATCGCTCTGGATGTCGTTTGATCTCGTCGGCATGGCTTGTCGGATTCGACTTCGCTGCGGCTTCGCTGTTCAGCGAGGCGACCGCCGTGGTCGGCGTGGCGGGCTTGCCGGCCGGCCCGGCACACCGTTGCGGGACGGGCGATCGAAGGGACTATCGGCGGGTATGGTAGGCGGCCATGTGCGCGGCCGTCAAGCTGGCGGTCTGGCCGCCTGGCCACCTGGCGGTCGGCCGGAAGCAGCCGCCCAGGTGGCCGAGTCCGCTCGCGCGGCTCGGGCGTGTCGGCGGTCGGCAGGACGGCGGCGTATAATGCCCGCCTTACTCAGCGAAAGCAGGCAAACTCATGGAAGCAGAACAGCTCAACACGATCGAAAACCGGCTCGCCGACCTGGCCCAGCGAGCCAGCGAACTGCGGAGGTATCTTTGACTACGATCAGAAGGCTGATCAGCTAAGAACGGTTGCCCGCGAGCTCGAAGATCCGCGCGTCTGGGACAACGCCGAACGGGCGCAGGAACTCGGTCGTGAGCGGCGCTCGCTGGAGAATGTCGTCCTGACGCTGAACCGGGTCGGCGACGCGCTGCGCGATGCTGACGAGATTTTCGCCATGGCGCGCGCGGAGGAGGACGACGAAACGCTGAACGCGGTGCTCGCCGACCTCGAAACGATCGAGAAGGAGGTTGCCGGGCTCGAATTCCGCCGCATGTTCAACAATCCGGCCGATCCGTTGAACTGCTTCGTCGACATCCAGGCCGGTGCCGGCGGTACCGAAGCGCAGGACTGGGCGGCGATGCTGCTGCGCATGTATCTGCGCTACGCCGAACGCAAGGGCTACGCCGTCGAAATCCTCGAAGAGTCGGCCGGCGAGGTCGCCGGGATCAAGACGGCGAGCCTGAAGATTTCCGGCGACTACGCCTACGGCATGTTGCGCTCGGAAACCGGGATTCACCGTCTGGTGCGCAAGTCGCCGTTCGATTCGAACGCCCGGCGCCATACCAGCTTCTGCTCGGTTTCCGCCTACCCGGAGATCGACGATTCCTTCGAGGTCGAAATCAACCCGACCGATCTGCGCATCGACACCTATCGCGCTTCGGGCGCAGGCGGCCAGCATATCAACAAGACCGACTCGGCGGTGCGCATCACGCACCTGCCGACCAACATCGTCGTGCAGTGCCAGAACGACCGCTCGCAGCACCGCAACCGGGCGGAAGCGATGGCGATGCTGAAATCGCGCATCTACGAAGCGGAGATGCGCAAGCGGCAGGCCGAACAGCAGAAACTCGAGGACGCCAAGTCCGACATTGGCTGGGGCCACCAGATCCGGTCTTACGTGCTCGATCAGTCGAGAATCAAGGATTTGCGTACGAATGTCGAGGTCGGCAACACGCAGAGTGTGCTCGACGGCGACCTCGACCAGTTCATTGAAGCCAGCCTCAAACAGGGAGTGTAAGGCGTGAAGCGAGACGACAGCCAGCCCGCGGGCTCGCCGCAGCAGGACGAGAACCATATCATTGCCGAGCGCCGCGCCAAGCTGGCCGAATGGCGGCAGACCGGCGGGGCGTACCCGAACGACTTCGCGCGCGAGAATACGGCCGGCAAGATCAACGAGCTTTACGACGTGCGTACGCGCGACGAGCTTGACGCGGCTTGCGTCGAGGTCAAGCTTGCCGGTCGGATCATGCTCAAGCGAGTGATGGGCAAGGCGGCCTTCGTCACGCTGCAGGATCTCTCGGGCCGCATCCAGGCGCACGTCAGCCGCGATCTGATCGGCGAGGAGAACTACAGCGCGTTCAAGCGCTGGGACATGGGTGACATCGTCGGCGTCGTCGGCACGCTCTTTCGCACGCGTACCGGCGAGTTGACGATCGAGTGCGCGCAGATTCGTCTGCTTGCCAAGTCGCTGCGCCCGCTGCCCGAGAAGTTCCACGGGCTGACCGACCAGGAACAGAAGTACCGCATGCGCTACGTCGACCTGATCACCAACGAGGAGTCGCGTTTCACTTTCGTCGTGCGCAGCCGCATCGTCCAGTCGATCCGCAACTACATGGTCAGGCACGGCTTCCTCGAGGTCGAGACGCCGATGATGCACCCGATTCCGGGCGGTGCGACGGCGCGCCCGTTCCAGACGCATCACCACGCGCTCGACATGCAGCTCTTCCTGCGCATTGCGCCCGAGCTCTACCTCAAACGCCTGGTCGTCGGCGGTTTCGAGAAGGTCTTCGAAATCAACCGCAACTTCCGCAACGAAGGACTGAGCCCGCGGCACAATCCGGAATTCACCATGATGGAGTTCTACGAGGCGTACTCGGAGTATCGCCAGTTGATGGATTTCACCGAGGGCATGTTGCGACACAGCGCGCGCGAGGCGCTGGGCGGCGAGGTCTTCGAGTTTCAGGGGCGGTCGCTTGACTTCAGCAAACCTTTCGCCCGCCTGACGATCGTGGACGCAATCCGCCACAGCCATCCCGGGTTCAGCAGCACGCAACTCGCCGATGTCGGCTGGTTGCGCGACAAACTCGCCGCCATGCACGTCGAGACCAGCCCGCAGATGGGTCTCGGCGCGCTGCAACTGGCGCTTTTCGAGGAGACGACCGAGGCCGATCTGTGGGACCCGACGTTCATCGTTGATTACCCGGCCGAAGTCAGCCCGCTGGCGCGGCGCAGCGACACCAACCCGGAAGTCGCCGAGCGTTTCGAGCTGTTCATCGCCGGTCGCGAGATCGCCAACGGTTTTTCCGAACTGAACGATCCGGAAGATCAGGCAGCGCGCTTCGCCGAGCAGGCGAAGGCGAAGGATGCCGGCGACGAGGAGGCGATGTATTACGACGCCGATTACATCCGTGCGCTGGAATACGGCCTGCCGCCAACCGGCGGCTGCGGCGTCGGCATCGACCGGCTGGTCATGCTGCTGACCGATGCCGCGAACATTCGCGACGTCATTCTTTTTCCTCAGATGCGCCCGGAATAAGAAATTGGCGCCGTGCGCATGAGGCCGCATGCGATCGTCGTCGGAGCGGGACTCGCCGGCAGCAGCGCGGCCGAGCGGCTGGTCGCGCGCGGTTGGCTGGTCGATCTGATCGACCGCGCGGCGGCGCCTGGCGAAGGCGCTTCCGGCAATCTGCTCGGCGTCATGCGCCCGCTGCCGTCGCTCGACGACAACCGTCTGAGCAGGCTGACGCACGCTGCCTTCGCTTTCGCGCTGCAGCATCTTGCCCGGCTGACGGCGCAGAATCTGCCTGTGCGCTGGGAGCCGAGCGGCGTTCTGCACCTGGCGCGCGACGATGCGCACCTCGCTACGCAACAGCGTGTCGTCGAACTCCGACAACCGGCGGCCGACGCTCTACGCTTCGTCGACCGCGAGGAAGCGAGCCACCTGGCCGGCTGGCCGGTGGCGCTCGGCGGCTGGTGGTTTCCGCGGGCCGGCTGGGTCGATCCCGCGTCGCTCTGCCGAGCCAACGTCGCCCGCTGCGGCGCGGCGATTCGCCTGCATTTCGGCTGTCAGGTGGCACAGATCGGCCAGCACGGCGGGCTGTGGAGCGTGTGTGATGCGGCCGGCTGCGTGCTCGCCGAGGCGCCCGTCCTGGTTCTCGCCAACGCGGTCGACGCCCGCCGCTTTCCCGTCACCGCGCACCTGCCGCTGCGCTCGGCGCGCGGACAGGTTTCGCATCTGGCGGCCGGGGCAGGTTCGCCGCCGCAGGTAGTCGTCTGCCGGCTGGGTTACGTGACGCCGGCGGTCGACGGCGTACGCTGCGCCGGCGCAACCTTCGCCGTCGATGACGGCGAGGCGGGCCTGCGCGCGGCCGACCACGCCGAGAATCTCGCCCGACTCGACTTCATTCTGCCCGGCTACAGCAAGGTGCTCCGGCCGGCCGGGGTTGGCGGTCGCGTCGGCTTTCGTCCGCTGGCGCCCGATCGCTTGCCGATGATCGGTCCGATCGCCGCCAGCGCGGCAATCGATCGTGCCGGCCCGGCGCTGCCGCTCACCAGGCTGCCGCGCGTGCCGGGCCTTTTCCTGATCAACGGCTTCGGCGCGCGCGGCATCGTCTGGTCGGCGCTCGCCGGCGAACTGCTCGCCAGCCTGATCTGCGGCGAGCCGCCGCCGCTGGCCGACGATCTGGTGCAGGCGGTCGATCCCGGCCGCTTCGTTCTGCCGGGGCGTAGCCGCCGGTCGCAGCGCCACGCTGCCCGGTTGCCTGATGCATCGACCGCCGACTAGCCGGCGGGGCGCAGCGGAGACTCAGTCGCCGACGATCAGTACGCCATCGCCCTTGCGATTGGCGAAGCGAACGAGGACGCGCTTGTGCTGCTGTTCGAGCAGAGCCGACAGGCTCACCTCGTCACGTTTCGCCGTCAGGACGAAATAGCGGAATTCTGACGGCACCTGTACGAGCGCTTTCTCGCGCGCCTGCAGCGGGATCGGATAGCCGCGACCGGCGTAATAGGCGATGCGCGCGTCCTCGTAGTAGACCGCGTCAGCCGGCGCGGTGTGCTGCGTCAGCCAGGCGGCCGCTTCCAGGTAATGCGTCTTGCGGGCACCGAAAGAAACCACGTTGTTCAGCATGAGCAGGCAGGCGACGACGACCAAGCCCTTGCCCAGACGCGGGAAGCGCTGGACGAAGACGAGCAGGGCGCTGGTCAGAAAGGGCAGTGCGAGCAGGTTGAGCAGACTGACGTAACGCGAATTGACGAAACCCTTCTGGACGAAGTACACCAGCAGCAACAGGAGATAGACCAGCCACGCCCAGGCGAAGGGGCGCAGCCCCGGATAGGCCTGACGCATGGCGGACCAGCCTCGGGCGAAGAACAAGGGCAGCGTGAAGGGCCCGTTCAGAGCGACGAACTTGGCCAGCAGCACCAGCGCTAGTCCGGACACCACGATCTGCCTGGCTTCGTCAGCGGCGTACTTGGCGAGCACCGCTTCGGCGAAGGCGGTCGCCATCAGGTCAAGTCGGGCGAGCAGGTTGCGCGGGTCGATGAACGACAGGAAATAGAGGACGCGCGGTTGCTCCAGGCCGCCGCCCTTGGCAGTGACGAACAGTACGGCCAGTGCGCCGAGCAGCGGCAGGGCGTTCAGTTGCAGCAAGCGCAACCAGCCCTGGCGCGTGCGCAGTTCGCCGCACAGACAGAGGGCCAGCGCGGGAACCAGAAAGAGTGCTTCCAGGCGAAAGAAGACTGCCCCGGCGAGCGCCAGGTGAATGACCGCGGCGCGCGCCCAACCGCCGCGTTCGAGCCAGCGCAGAGCGAGCCAGAGGGCGAGGACGATGAAGAACCAATAGCCGTGCTCGCGAATGATGTCGTCACGAAACTGGTTGAAGGCCGGCATGGCGAGGACGATCAGGCAGGCCCAGTAGCCGCCGCCGGCGATCCGCTCCTGGGTCGCCGCGACAAGCACGGCGCAGGTGCCGGCAGCAAACAGCGCGCACCACAGAAACGCCAGCCACTCCAGCGGCAGGCCAATCAGTCGGTGCGATCCGGCGATCAGGAGCGGAAACCACGGCCATGACTCGATCTGTCGCGCGGCGGAAGGCCCGTGCTCGAGCGCCTGCCGGGCAAGGTCGACATAGTAGGCGGCATCTTTGCTGACAACCAGTGTTCCCGCGATGGCGACTGCCGACAGCGCCAGGCTGGCAAGGAAAGCGAGGGCCGGCGGCGGCAGGCGCCGGGCGAAGGAGGCGAGCGGGACAAGAGCGCGCATGTTGACTTTGGGCGAGCCGATCGGAAAGGTTCAGAACCAGAAGAAGAGGCGCAGGGCCTTGCGCGCATAGCCCCAGCGTAGCGCCTGACGCGGGCTCAGACGAAAAGCTCGCAGGTAGTAGCGACGAGCGCACTGCCGGTCGTCGGCGAGCGCTGCTGCACGAAAGGCCGAGAGATAGCGCCTGGCTTCGTACTGCTGACGCAACGGCTGGCACTCGGCTGGCAGGCTGGCGAAGACCTCGCTGGTCATCAGCCGTGCGCGCTCCTCTTCGTTCTGCCGGTCGTGACGCAGGCTGCCCGGGTGCTTATGAATGCGCGCAACCGCGTGCGGGGTAACGACAACCGGTGCACTGATCAGCAGGTAGGCGAAAACAGCGATGTCCTCGCCCGAGCGCAAGCTCTCCGGATACGGCCGCTGGAGCAGCAGATCGCGGCGAAAAAGCGTGCAGCCGTGCGAGATGGCGATGCGTTTGTCGAGCAGGTAGCGCTGCGCCAGTTCGCGTGGTGAAGCGGTCGGAACCTCAGCCGGTACGCGCAGGCGTTCGCGTCCGTCCGGATAAACCGAGACGTGCGCGCCGATGATCATCCCGACGCCGGGATG
>NZ_JAVMKF010000118.1:0-5280 GCF_031732815.1 Accumulibacter sp.
GTCAGCCCGAGCTACGCCGATGCGATTGGCAAACCGGTAGCGTTCTTTCCTGGCCGCAAGTACTTCGAACTCTTTCCACACGCGGCGAGCGAAGCGGTCTTTCGCCAGGTGCGCGATTCCGGCATCGCGCGCGCCTGCTCGGCTCGGCCCAGCCGCTGGCAACCCGGACACGGCGGCGATCTCGATCGCTGGAACTGGTCGCTGACACCCTTCGCCGAGCATGCCAAGTCCGACGGCACGCGCTATCTGGTGCTGACCATTCAACACCCGGCCGCCCGGCCCGACGCTGCGCCGCGCGAGCCGGGCGACGGCAGCATTCCAGTGGCCGGCGAAAGGCGCTTCCGCAGCCTGTTCGAAACGCTCACTTCGGGCTTCGCGCTGCATGAGATCGTCCTCGACGCGAACGGCAAGGCGTGCGACTACCGTTTCCTCGAAGTCAATCCCGCCTTCGAAGCGATCACCGGCCTCGATCGCTTGCGCATCGTCGGTCGTTGCGCCAGCGCGGTCGTCCCGCAGCTCTATAACCGTTGGCTCGAACGATACGAAATCGTTGCCTTGAAAGGAGACTGCGCGCAGTTCGACGACTTTTCCAGCGATCTCGGGCGCCACTACCGGGTGACCGCCTACTGTCCGCACTATGGCCAGATCGCGGTCATCTACGACGATGTGACCACACTCCGGCGACCAGGTGCTGGCCCGGCGCCGGCGCCGGACAGCCAGCAGGAAGACCGGTGAGCCATCCGCGCGAGCTCGAGCGGATGGCGCGCAACGTCAATCCCGGCGCCTGGGCGGTCGAAAGCGAACGCCCGATGTCCACCCTGCTCGGTTCTTGCGTCGCCGTCTGCTTGTGGGATCCGGCGCTGCGCCTCGGCGGCCTGAACCATTTCATGCTGCCGCGCCACGAGAAGTCGAGCAACCGCGACCTCGACGTGTTGCTCTGTGGCAACTTCTGCATGGAAGCGCTGATGAACGGCATGCTCAACCGCGGCGCGCAGAAGAGGCGCCTGCAGGGCAAGGCCTTTGGCGGCGGCAACGTGATCTCGACGCTGACTGGCGTCAGCATTGGCGAACGCAATGCCGAATTCGCCCGCGAGTGGCTGGCACGCGAGGGAATCCAACTGCTCGCTGCCGACCTGATGGGCCCGTGGTCGCGCAAGGTCATCCTCGACCCGCAGACGGGCGAGGTCTTCTGCAAGCGCGGTCACACCAGCCAGAGCATCCTCGAAGCCGAGAGGTCGTACGCCAGCACGCTGCTCGCCGCGCCGAAGAAGACTGACATCGAACTTTTCTGAGCACCGATGAACGCCGTCCGCCCCGCCATCACCGATCAGGAGTTCGCCCTCTTCCAGCGGCTGATCTATCGTATCGCCGGGATCAGTCTGTCGGACGCCAAGCGCGTGCTGCTCGTCGGCCGCCTCGGCCGCCGGCTCGAATACTACGGACTCGCCACCTACGGCGAGTACTACCGGCTGCTGTCGTCGGACGAAGAACCGAACGAGCTGCAGAAGATGGTCGATCTGCTGACGACCAACGAGACCTATTTCTTTCGTGAGCCGCAGCACTTCGACTTCCTGCGCGACCTGGTGCAACAGGAGGCGGGTGCTGGCGGCCTCTTCCGCATCTGGAGCGGCGCCAGTTCGAGCGGCGAGGAAGCCTACTCGATGGCCATGGTCCTCGCCGAGTACTGCCCGCTGCGCGCGTGGGAGGTTTTCGGCTCGGACATCAGCATGACCGTACTCGCGCGCGCGCAGGCGGGCGTCTACTCGCTCGAGCGCATCTCGGGGATTCCGCCGGCGTTCTTGCGCAAGTACTGCCTGAAGGGTGTCCGCTCGCAGGAAGGAAAACTTCTGATCGACGGCCGGCTCCGGCAGCACGTCCGTTTCGCGCAGGTCAATCTGACCCAGCCGATCAGCGGCGTCGGCCAGTTCGACGTCATTTTCCTGCGCAACGTAATGATCTATTTCGATACTGAAACCAAGCGCAAGGTGGTTGCGAACATGCTGCCCAGCCTGAAACCGGGCGGCCATTTCGTTGTTGGCCATTCGGAATCGCTCAACGGTCTGACCACCAACCTGCTGGCGGTCAGACCGACGATCTATCGCAAGCCAGCCGGATGATCGGGCACGGAACGATGAGTAAGCCAAGAATTCGCGTGCTCGTGGTAGACGACTCGGCGGTCGTTCGGCAGGCGGTGGCGCGAGCGATCGGCGAAGCGGGCGATATCGAGCTGCTGGCGACTGCCGCCGATCCACTGTTCGCCATGGAGAAGATGCAGCGCGCCTGGCCGGACGTGATCATCCTCGATATCGAGATGCCGCGCATGGATGGCCTTTCCTTCCTGCGCTCGCTGATGGCCAAGCGTCCGACGCCGGTGATCGTCTGCTCGTCGCTGGCCACCGCCGGCAGCGAGGCCTTGACGCAGGCGCTGGCAGCCGGCGCCTTCAGCGTCATAAGCAAACCGAAACTCGGCCTGAAAGCCTTTCTGGAGGATTCTTCAGACGACATCGTCGCCGCCGTGCGCGCCGCGGCGCGCGCCAACGTCGGCGCGCTACGCGCGATGGCCAGCGGCAGCGCGGCGACGCGCCTCGCTTCACCGCCCCCGGCGAGTCAGCCGGTCAACCGGGCAGACGTCATCCTGCCTGCCGGCACGGCACCGGTGCTGCAGACGACCGACAAAGTGATCGCCATCGGCACCTCGACCGGCGGCACGCAGGCGCTCGAGGCGATCCTGACCAGCCTGCCGAAAACGGTGCCAGGAATCGTCGTCGTGCAGCACATGCCCGAGCGCTTCACCGGCATGTTCGCCGCCCGGCTCGACGCGCTGGCCGCAATCGAAGTGCGCGAAGCCCGCTCGAACGACCGTGTCCTCCCCGGCCGTGCGCTCATCGCACCAGGTGGCAAGCACATGCTGCTCAAACGCAACGGCGCCCAATACCACGTGGAGATCGTCGATGGTCCTCTGGTCAATCGCCACCGACCCTCGGTCGACGTGCTGTTTCGTTCGGTGGCGCGTTTCGCCGGGCGTAATGCGCTGGGGGTGATCATGACCGGCATGGGCGACGACGGCGCGCGCGGCCTGAAGGAGATGCGCGAGGCGGGTGCCGCGACGATCGCACAGGATGAGGCCTCGTGCGTCGTCTTCGGCATGCCTCGCGAAGCAATCAAGCTGGGCGCCGTCGAGCAGGTCTTGCCGCTCTCGCAAATTGCCGCGGCGCTCGTCGCTGGCGAGCACTGAGCCGCACCGCGTGCCGCCACAGATCGGAGGCAAGACGTGCAACGATATGAAATCCTGAAGAACATCGCAGCGCAGATCGAGCACGGTGAAGTCAGCTTCCCGACCAGCGCCGTCGTCGCCCTGAAGCTCAAGCGCACGCTCGACGACCCCGCCTGCTCGCTCGATCAGGCGGTTCGCCTGGTGCAAGCGGAACCGCTGCTGGCAGCGCGCGTCGTCGCCGTTGCCAACTCGGCAGCGTGCAATCGTTCCGGCCGACCGATCACCGACGTACGCACGGCGGTCATCCGGCTCGGCTTTCGCTACCTGCGCGCACTGGCCAGTGCTGTCGTCAGTCGACAACTGGCGGCACCGGCGACAGCGCGCGACCGCGAACTGGCCGACCGGCTGTGGGAGCACACCGCGCACGTCGCCGCCTTGGCGCAGGTGCTCGCCCGCCGGGTGACCCGGCTCGACCCGGAGACGGCGCTCTTTGCCGGCATCGTGCACGAAGTAGGTGCCTTCTACCTGATTTCGCGCACCGCCGACTTCCCCGGCCTGCTCGACGAGGACTTTCCCACCTGGAGCGAAAGCGGCGAGGCCGAGGTCGGCCGTGCCGTGCTCAAGGCGCTGGCGGTTCCCGAAGTGATCGTCGACGCGGCCGAGGTCTGCTGGCAAGGTTTTCTCGCCATGCCGCCCACCAGTCTCGGCGATACCCTGCTGCTGGCCGACGAACTGGCGCCCGTGGAGAGCCCGCTGCGCGACCTCGACGGCTGTCCGCGCGAAGGCATGGCGGCGTCGATCGACCTCGTCGTCGGCCTGGAAACCTTGGGCGAGATCATGCGCGAGTCGGCCGACGACGTGGCCTCGCTGGTCGCCGCACTCCGCCTCTAGGCTGGCCGCCCGGAAACGCCACCCGGCCCAGCGGACGTACGCGCAAGCGCACGCGCCAAAGCCCACCGGCGGCGACCACCGAGCGCAGCGATGGTGCTTGCGCCGGGCGGCGTGAGGCTACGGCAAAGCCTGGGCGAAGGGTGAACGAATGCACGAACAGTCGGTCGAAAAAAAGGTAAATTGTCTCCCGGCAGCGCTGACACCGATCATCGCGGCACTCAGCCTGGCCGTTTGACGAGCTGGATCGGCGAACGCCGACTCCCGGCTGGCAATCTTTCACGGGCCATCGATCATGACATCACTCTCCTTCGCCAGCAGCCAGGTCGAACGGCAGATCCTGGGTGGTCTGGCGGCCGACTCGCCCTGGCTCGCGCTGCTCGAGCACGCGGGGCTGGCCATCGCAGTGCTCAACGCCGACTTCGACATTCTCTACGTCAACCGCCATTTCGCACTCGCCAACGGCAAGACGCTGGACCTGCTGGGCGGGCGCAACTACTTCGATGTCTTCCCACAGACGCGCGTCGAACAAGTTTTTCGGCGCGTCCGCAGCTCCGGAATGGCGCACGTGCACACGGCCCGCCCGTTCCTGACCAACGTCAGCCCGACCGGTGGAGCGGGCGACTGGAACTGGTCGCTGCGTCCGATCGGCGAAGGCGACTATCCGTTGAGCGAAACGGCGCCCCATCTTCTGCTCAGCATGCAGGCGGCGCAATTCGCTCGCGAACCGGCGGCTCGCCATTCGCCGGACTTGCGCGAGACGGTGCTCGACGGCTTCTGGCTGACCGATCTGAGCGGCCGTCTGCTCGAGGTCAACGAGACCTATTGTCAGCTTTCCGGCTATACGCGCAGTGAGCTGCTGCAACTGACGGCGCAGCAGCTCACTGCCAGCCCCACTTGCGCAATGGCTACGATCCCTGGCGACCGGGTCGCCACCACTGGCAGCGAGCGCCTGCTCACCCGCCATCGCCGCAAGGACGGGACGACATGGGCCGTCGAGGTCACCACATTCCACTCTCCCGATTCAGGTGGGCGCCTGTTTTCCTTGCTGCGCAGCATCGGGCCCCAGAAGCACGACGAGATCCGCTTGCGCGCCTACGACCGGTGGCGCGAGCTGGGCGAGCGCGCCGACCTCGAGGCACACCTGCACATCGCGCTCGAAGGCGCCATCGAGCTGA
>NZ_JAVMKF010000119.1:0-5270 GCF_031732815.1 Accumulibacter sp.
CGTAAAGGTTGGCGGCTGCATCGACCATCATTACGCGATCACCGTCGCCGTCGAGAGCGATTCCCAGGTCTGCGCCCTGGGCGAGGACCGCTTCGCGCAGCGCGGTGGGTGCCGTGGCGCCCACGTCCTGGTTGATATTCAAGCCGTTAGGCTCGGTCCCGATGCTGCTGACTTCCGCACCCAGTTCGTGAAAGACGTGCGGCGCAAGGTGATAGGCGGCGCCGTTCGCACAGTCGACGACGATCTTCAGGCCGCGCAGGTCCATGTCGAAAGGGAAGGTGCCCTTGCAGAACTCGATATAGCGCCCATCGGCATCGTCGATCCGCCGCGCGCGGCCCAGCCCGGCCGACGGCACGCAGGCCAGAGGTTCGTCGAGTGCTGCTTCGATCTCCAGCTCAAGAGCGTCGGGCAGTTTGCTGCCTCCGGCGGAAAAGAACTTGATCCCGTTGTCGTAGTATGGGTTGTGTGACGCCGAGATGACGATTCCCGCCTGCAGACGCAAAGCTCGGGTGAGATAGGCGATGGCTGGTGTCGGCATCGGGCCAACCAGGCAGACATCGACACCGGCGGCCGAGAATCCGGCTTCGAGGGCCGCCTCGAGCATGTAGCCCGAGATCCGCGTGTCCTTGCCGATGAGGACCGCCGGTCGCTCGCCGGCTTTGACATGGCTGCGTTCGGCGTCGTGCGCGGCCAGAACCCTGCCAGCGGCGTGACCAAGGCGCATGACGAAATCCGGTGTGATTGGAATCTCTCCGACGCGTCCGCGCACGCCGTCGGTGCCGAAATACTTTCTGCTCACGATTGCTCCCTTAGAGTCGCAGATGAAGAAGACCAGCCAGCAAGGATTGCATTCTACGCACCTTGACCTGGCTATGGGTCGTCGTTAACGCAATTCAGCCGCGTTCTCGGCGCACCCTTCGACGGCGTGCCAGACAGTCAGGGCGGCGACCGTTTCCGCGACATCATGAACGCGCAGAATGCGCGCCCCGCGCTGCGCCGCCAGCAAGGCAGCGCTCAGGCTGGCGGCGAGGCGTTGCTCGACTGCTTGCCCGGTCAGCATGCCGAGCATCGATTTGCGTGAAATGCCGGCGAGAATGGGCATGCCGGCAGGCGACAGTTGCGCGCAATGGCGGAGAAGTTCGAGATTGTGTGCCAGTGTCTTGCCGAAACCGAATCCGGGGTCGAGGACCAGGCGCTCAGGTCGAATGCCGGCAGCGATTGCCGCTTCGGCCCGCGCCTGCAGAAAGCGCCGGACCTCGGCTACGACATTGCCGTAGCTCGGTTGCTGCTGCATTGTGAGCGGGGTTCCTTGCATATGCATCAGGCAGACCGCGCAATCGCTGGCGGCCACCGCGGCCAGCGCACCAGGCATGGTCAGGGCGCGGATGTCGTTGATCATCGAGGCGCCGCCGGCGAGCGATGCGCGCATGACTTCGGGCTTGCAGGTATCGACCGAAAGTGGCACGCCGCAGCCGGCCAGCGCGTCGAGCACGGGGAGCAGCCGGCGCAGTTCCTCGTCGACCGCCGTCGGGATCGCGCCCGGACGGGACGATTCAGCGCCGAGATCAAGGATGTCGGCACCTGCTTCTATCTGTCGCCAGGCGTGCTCGACGGCGCGTTCGATATCGTTTGCCAAGCCGTCGCCTGAAAACGAGTCAGGTGTCAGGTTGACGATGCCCATGACCAGCGGGCGGTCAAGAGCCAGTGTGTAGCTTCCACAGTGCAACATCGAACTGGGGGGGTTCAAGCTGATTGCTGCGAGTCGCTTGCCACCCGGTGGCTGGCTTGCGCCTCTCGCTTGGTCAGGCGGCGCGCTGGTCGCCGCCGCCTATCGGGGCCTGGCAACTCAGGCTGGCGCAGGTGCACTGGGTGCCGCGTTGGGGGCGTTGCTATCGGGTTTGCTCGACGACTTCGTTTGCGGTTGCTTCGGCGGACGTGGGGTCTTACCTTCCATGATGTCGTTGATCTGATCGCTGTCGATGGTCTCGAGCTCGAGCAGCGCCGCTGCCATTGCTTCGACCTTGTCGCGGTTCTCCTCGAGCAGTCGACGGGCCAAGGCATACTGCTCGTCGATGATCCGCCTGATTTCCGCATCGACCTTTTCCATCGTTGCTTCGGACAGGTTCTTGTGCGTGGTGACCGAGCGCCCAAGGAAGACCTCGCCTTCGTTTTCGCCGTAGACCATCGGCCCCAGTGCATCCGACATGCCATAGCGGGTGACCATGTCACGCGCCATCTGCGTGGCCCTTTCAAAATCGTTGGAGGCGCCGGTGGTCATCTGGTTCATGAACAGTTCCTCGGCAATTCGGCCGCCGAAAAGAACCGCTATGCGACTCATCAGGTAGACCCGGTCGTAGGCATAGCGATCCTCTTCGGGGAGCTGCATCGTCAGACCGAGCGCGCGCCCGCGCGGGATGATCGTCACCTTGTGCACTGGATCGGATTTTGGCATCAGCTTGGCGACGACGGCATGGCCGGCTTCATGGTAGGCGGTGTTGCGCCGCTCGTCTTCGTTCATGACCATGCTGCGCCGTTCGGCACCCATCATGATCTTGTCCTTGGCTTTCTCGAAATCCTCCATATCAACCAGGCGCTTGTTACTGCGCGCGGCAAAGAGTGCTGCTTCGTTGACCAGATTGGCCAGGTCGGCGCCGGAGAAACCAGGTGTTCCGCGGGCGATGATGTCGGCCTTGACGTCCGGCGCCAAGGGAACCTTGCGCATGTGCACGACGAGAATCTGCTCGCGTCCGCGAATGTCGGGCAGCGGGACGACCACTTGCCGGTCGAAGCGCCCAGGACGCATCAGCGCCGGGTCGAGGACGTCGGGGCGGTTGGTCGCGGCAATGACGATGACGCCGACGCTGCCTTCGAAGCCGTCCATTTCAACCAGCATCTGGTTCAGCGTCTGTTCGCGCTCGTCGTTACCACCGCCCAGGCCCGCTCCCCGCTGGCGGCCGACGGCGTCGAGTTCGTCGATAAAGATGATGCATGGCGCATGCTTCTTGGCATTCTCGAACATGTCGCGGACGCGCGCCGCACCGACGCCGACAAACATCTCGACAAAGTCCGAACCGGAGATCGAGAAGAAAGGTACCTTGGCTTCGCCAGCGATCGCTTTCGCCAGCAGCGTCTTGCCGGTGCCGGGATTGCCGACGAGCAATACGCCCTTTGGAATTCTTCCGCCAAGCTTCTGAAACTTCGCCGGGTCGCGCAGGAAGTCGACGAGTTCGGAAACTTCTTCCTTGGCTTCGTCGCAACCGGCAACGTCGGCGAAGGTGATGGTATTGGTCGACTCGTCAAGCAGTCGCGCCTTGCTCTTGCCGAACGAGAAAGCGCCGCCACGGCCGCCGCCCTGCATCTGGCGCATAAAGAAGATCCAGACGCCGATCAGAAGGAGCATCGGGAACCAACTGACGAAGATGCTCATCAGGAACGATTGCTCCTCCTCCGGCTTCGCCTCGATTTTCACTCCATGCTTGAGCAAATCAGACACCATCCAGAGATCGGGCGGTGCATAGCTGGTGAGTTTTCGACCGTCGGTGGTCGTCGCCTTGAGGACGCGTCCTTCAATGACGACCTTGGCAATCGTTCCCTTGCCGACTTCCTCGATAAATTGCGAGTATTCCATCGACGACTGGGTCACCTGGCGCGCGTTGAACTGGTTGAACACGGTCATCAGGACCAGACCGATCACCAGCCAGACGGCCAGATTCTTGAACATGTTATTCAATACATCACCTCACTTGCATAAGCTAAGTAGTTTGCGGGCCCTTCCCCGAGAAAGGGCGGCGAGCCGCAAGCCTGCCATTCTAAACCGTTTTGCCGACGGCACAGCAAGCGCCGACGGGCGAAGCGTTGCGCTCAATCAGGAAGCGATTGGATTTCTGCCCAGCAAGTAAATCTCCGGACTTCGATCACGCGAGGCCGATGGTTTGCGCAAGGCGGTCGTCTTGAATGCCAGACTCATTTTCCTGCGGAAATCATCAAAACCATACCCGTTGAAGACTTTGACCAGGAAAGCACCGTCGGGTTGCAGCCACCTGCCGGCGAAATCAAGCGCCAGTTCGGCCAGCGCGATGACTCGCGCCTGGTCGCACAGGGCGATACCCGAGATATTGGGCGCCATGTCCGAAAGAACAAGCCCGACCTTGTTGCCGGCGAGCAGTTTTTCGAGATGATCGAGGATCTGCGGGTCGAAGAAGTCGCCCTGCAGGAAGGTGACGCCGGCCAGCGGCTGCATGGCGATCAAGTCGACGGCGATCACCTGCCCTCGCCGGGCACAGCGCTCGGTCACTACCTGCGACCAGCCGCCGGGACTCGCGCCGAGGTCGACGATGATCCTGCCCGGGCCGATCAGGTGATCCTTGTCGTCGATTTCTTTCAGCTTGTAGGCGGCGCGTGAACGATAGCCCTCGCTGCGCGCACGCTGGACATAAGGGTCAGTGACGTGTTCGTGCAGCCACGCGTTGCTTGATCGGCCACGTTTCATTGTCGGGAGTCGGTCTCGCGGTGAGTTGGCTCAAGGGATCGCCGCTGCGCGGGCTTTGTTCCGGTGGGTGCCGCCGGTGTCCGTCTAGCGGGCGCTGCGTAGTGCACCGACGACCAGGAGAAGGCCGAGCACGCTCTGCACAAGGTAGAGGATGCTCGACACGCCGTGCCAGGTGGCAAAACGATTGCGCAGAACGCTTTCCATCACTTCGCGCGGCAGGGCATCGGCCTTGATCTGGGCGAGCAGCGGTTGAATGCCGAAAAGGCTGACTGCGGTGAGCAGCAGCATCAGCAGAATCAGCCAGAAGTTCCAGCGCCTGAGGGTGATCGTGCCGAAACGCAGCAGGCTGAAGAGCAGCAGATAGGCGCCACAGCCAAGGCCGACCCAGCCCATCAGTTCGAACAGCCGGCCAGCCAGTGCTCCGGCCAGCGCTCGATCGTGCGCGAGCGTTGCAAAGAGCGTCGGCGCAACGAGATAGCCAATCGCCCACAGGCCGCCGACCCAGAAGGTCAGCGCCACATCGTGGAGCGCGGCGGCCAAGCGACGCATCGGGTCTAAGGTTGGCGTGCAGGCGGCGCGCCAGTCGATTGGCGGTGCGGCCTGGTGGTCGACTGCGCGGCGCGCGCGCAACGCGTGAGGTCACAAGCGCGCCAGCCGTGATCAGCGTCGCCAAGCCTCGTCAGTTGGCGGACAATGCACGCCTCATTCATAGCGCACGTCGATCAGTTCGTACTCGCGAATTCCGCCCGGCGCCTGCACTTCGGCGATGTCGCCGGCAAAT
>NZ_JAVMKF010000120.1:0-29416 GCF_031732815.1 Accumulibacter sp.
CGACGACGATCAACGTCGCCCCGGTCAACGACGCGCCGGTGAACCTGGTCCCGGGCGCTCAAACAACCAATGAGGACACCAACAAGGCAATCACCGGCTTGTCAATATCCGACGTCGATGCTGGCACCAGCAGCATGACCGTCACCTTGCAGGTCACGCACGGCACCCTGACGGTGAGTGGCGGATCGGCGGCAATCGCTGGCAGCGGCACGGGTACCGTTACGCTGACCGGCACGGCAGCCCAGATCAACGCGACCTTGGGCAGCAGCGTGGTTTATGCACCGGCCGGAAACTACAGTGGATCAGCTACCCTGACCATGACGACCAGCGATAACGGCAACACCGGTTCGGGTGGAGTTCGGTCTGACCAGGACACGGTCGCCATCACGGTCAACGCCGTCGCCGACGCACCCAGTGTCTTGCTCGCAACGTCTGCATTCAGTCTCGAGGCTGGACCGACAACGATTTCCACCCAGCCCGGCATCGCCCGCGTGTTCCTGGAGAACACGCTCGAAATGCCTTCCGGGTTGCTCAGCACCTTCGATCCGCCGGCCGGTACGACGGCAAACGATCCCGGTCCGATCAATGCGGTCGACGGCAAGCTGACGACGTACAACTACTCGCTGACACCGGCCACAGCCGTTGCTTTCAATTGGGCATTCACCAACGGTGAAAACAAGGTGACCGAAATCAACGATGGCTACAACGATATGGTTGTCCTGTCGGTGGTCGACCCGAACGGTGGAAGGCAGAACATACTGATCACGTCGTCCGAACAGGCCGGCCCGGCGGCTAACACTAACGGCACCTATACCTTTACTCCGACCATGGCCGGCAACTACAGCTTCGCCTGGGTTGTGGTCAACGGGAAAGACAACGACAAGGATTCGACGCTGCGTATCAACGGCATTGATTTCGTGTCCGGGGGGACGAGCCATGCCGCACCGGTTGCCATCGCAGCGGACATCCAGCTACGCGACACCGATGGTTCCGAAGCGCTGGCGATCACAATTTCCGGTGTTCCCAGCGGGGCAATGCTGTCTGCTGGGACCGACCTCGGCGGCGGAGCGTGGAGCCTGACGCCAGCCCAGTTGTCAGGACTTGCCTTTCTCCCGCCAAGTGGTTTCTCCGGCACGGTGAATCTGACCCTGACAGCCAAGGCAACGGAGAGCAGCAACTCCGACATGGCAAGCGTCTCCCAGAACATCAGCGTCACCGTAGCAAGCACGACGAGCACGGCGATGGGTAGCCTGGATGGCGACACGCTGACCGGAAGCGCGGCGAACGATCACATCAACGGATTGTTCGGCAACGACGTGCTCAGTGGCGGGGATGGCAGCGATCTGGTGTACGGCGGAACCGGAAATGACACGCTCAGCGGCGGCAACGCCAACGACGTTCTGGTCGGCGGATCAGGCAATGATGAACTGAGCGGGGGCACTGGCGCTGACACGTTCCGTTGGGCGCTGGCCGACCGCGGCACGCCTGGCACACCGGCCAGCGATACTGTGACCGATTTCGATCTGACGGCGCAAAGCGATCGTCTTGACCTGCGTGATCTCCTACAGGGGGAAAACAGCGGCAACCTGACAAATTTCCTGCACTTCGAACAGTCCGGCAGCAACACGGTGGTGCACGTCAGCTCGTCCGGTGGTTTTTCGACCGATACCCACCAAGTCGGGGGCAGCTACACTTCCGGACAGGAAACGCAGACGATTGTCCTGCAGAACGCCAACCTGATCGGCGGCTTCACTACCGATCAGCAAGTCATCCAGGACCTGCTCAGCAAGGGCAAACTGATTACCGACTAGCGCGGAATGGCGTCAGGGGGCGAAACTGCGCGACGGCGCAGCGCCCGCCGCCCCCTGGTCCTGGCTCACAGGCTAACCGCCAGCCGACGACGTTTCGCTGACCGCCGGCCCGGTTGCCCCGTCGAAACCCAGCTCGATCACCGAGGCAAGTTCTTCGCGTGTGGTCACCCCTTCAGCAATGACCTGCAGACCGATGCCGTGTGCGACGCTTGCCAGTCCTTCGAGAAACGCCGCGTTGCCCGCGTTGCGGTGTACGTCGCGGACGAAACTTGCGTCGACCTTCAGATAGTCTAGACCCAAATCGTGCAGCAGGCGAACCTCGCTGAAACGATGACCAAAGTGCTCCAGGCCAACGCGGCAGCCGGTTTTCAGCAGGGCCAGGCGGAACTCGCGAAACGCCGGCAGCTCGCTGAGCGCACCGGTCTCGTCGACCTCCAGCCACAGGCGGCGCGTTTCGTTCGGACAGTCTGCCACCAGGCTGTACAGTTGCTGCCTGAAACCGGCGTCGACCACCGAGCGCACCGACAAGTTGACCGCCAACCCAGGCAGTTCGGGGTGCGACGCAAGTTCGTTCAAGCCCAGACGCAGCGCCGCCAGATCCAGCGCGGGTGTCAGCCGAAGCCGCTCGGCCATCGGCAGGAAGCGACCTGCCGGCAACCACTCAGCGCCTTCGCCGGAACGCATGCGCAGAGGGCACTCGTAATGCGACAGCCGGCCGGCCGCATCGACGACCGGGAACGACACCAGCCGCAGCCACTGCTGGGCGAGCGCACGGGTAATGACTGCCGACCACTGCCCGGTACCATGCGCGGCGTCCCCCTGGTCCTCCGACGCCACCTCGCGAATCGCGCTGCGCCGGCTCGCCTCAGCCGCAGCCAGGGCACCGTCGACGCGCGCTAGCAGCTTGGTCAGATCGCTCGTGTGGTCGAAGCGACCGAGCGCGATCCAGGCGGCCGTGTCGCCTTCGCCCTCGAGTCGACCACAGTCCTGCAGCGCTTGCAGCAGGCTGGCAGCACGCGCTCGACCGTCGCTGCCAGGCGACAGAAGGACGGCGAAGTCAGCTCCGTTCAGGCGCCCGGCAAATCCCGGCGGATCGTGATTCGCACAGGCAGCAAGTTGTTCCGCGACCCGCCGCAAGTAATCGTCGGTCTTCACCCGACCCAGCCGCCGATTGATTTCTGCCAAGTCCGCCAGCCGAATGAGCAGCAGAAAGCCCTCGCCCGCGCCTTCGCCCTCAAGCGACTGGCGCAGACGCGCCATGAAGTGGTCGCGATTGGCCAATCCGGTCAAGGGATCGAAGTTGGCCGCGCGCCGCAATGCCTCGATGCGCGCCGCCTCTTCCTCGAAAATCTTCTTCAGACGGCCAACGGTCAGGTTCATCGCCCCCGCCAGGTGACGCAACTCGGGTACGCGCGGTTCATCGATGATCATGAAGCGCCGATCGCTGATCGCCATCGCCTGTTCGATCACCGCCTGCAGCGGCGCCTTCAAGCGTGCCAGGATGATCGATCCCAGGCATCCGCCGACGACGCCGGCCAGCGCTAGCGCGCCAACCATCTGCCAGACGCTTTTCCAGAGCGCACCGTAGGCGAAGCGACTGTGGCTGAGCAGGGTCAGTGTGCCCACCTGGGCCCAGCCATTGCTGATCTGCGCCTGCCCGGGCAGCGCCGCAATTGGCAGCAGATCGGCAAACCAGACCGGCGCATCCAGATCGACGGACCCGCTGCGTCTCTCGACCATGGGAACCCCTTCCGGATCCACGACGCGAATCAGCTCATAGTGGCCGCTGTCGAAGAGCGCCGATACGGCCAACTCGATGGCGACTCGATCGGGATTGCTCTGGCTGAGCGATAGAGCAAGTGCCGACGCATTGTCGGCATTCTTCATCGTCAGTTGCTCCTCCAGATAAGCTCGCGCGCTGAGCATCGAGGCGGCCAGGCTGCCGACAAACGCAAGCAGCATGCTGGTCATGATGGCAAGCCAGAATTGGCGATACATCGACATGTTGATCGTCCTCAATCGAACACGATTAGTCAAACCCCTCGGCGCGCGCGCGCTGCAGCAGATTCTCCCAGCGTGAAAGGCGCCCGAGTTTTCCTGCACTGGGCGGTTCTACCCCGGAAACGCCGGCAAAGATTGCCTCGCTGTTGAAGCTGAACACGGGCTGCAGATCGCGGCGCTTCGACGCCGGCTGAATCGTATTCTGCAGGTTGTCGAGAACCAGAGGCTCTGCCTGCGGCCTGCTGTAGTAGGCCAGCACCATGTGCGCACGTTGCGTGAGCTCGCCGCCGCTGCCAGTCAGTTGAGCCTTGACGTACACCAGGCGCATCTTGCTGATCGGAAGTCCGGACATGCGCAGCGAGAAGTATTTGGCGATGGCAAAATCCTCGCAGTCGCCCCTGCCCTGGCCGATCGTTTCGAGCGGTGTTGCCCAGTAATCGGCCTGCTGCCAAGTGCTGATGTCTTCGTCAAAAACGATGTGCTTGTTGAAGAAATCGTTCACCAGAACGAGCTTCTTTTCCTCGCCAGCGTTCCTCGCCTGCGCCAGCATCCGACCCCAGTCGTGCAGCAAGCCGCTTCTCGCTGCGCCAAAGCGTTCGACCAGTTGCGCCTGCAGTGCGCTCAAGCTCGGCTGGGCAACGACGTACCAGGTCACGAGCAGAACCGGCAGCGCTAACGCGCTGCCGCACCAGCGGAGCGCCGAAGCGCCAATCAGCCTGGTCTTCAGCGACATGTCGGCTGAGACCGGCGAGACTTGTCGAAGAGCTGAGGCAAGTCCAGGCCTTTTCTGTAAATATCACTCAGTCATGAGTATAATGCGACGGAATAGCTATCGGGGCCGGAGTGTCGAAGCATGGGCATCATTCAACAGAGATTTTCGGTTCGCTTGGGCGCTGCAATGGTGGCCAGCAGTGTCGTCCTGCTCCCCATCTGTCTGGCAAGCGAACCCGCTTCCTTGCCGGAGGCCGCCCAGGCGGCGGTCTTGCGGAATCCCGAAGTACTGGCGCGCTGGCATGCTTTCCGTGAAGCAGACGAAGAGATTGGCGTGGCGCGCGGTGGCTTTTTTCCCGAGGTCGATCTGTCCGCCGGTGCCGGCCGTGAACGTCTGAAGCCGGCAAGCACCGGAGGCGACTCGAGCTACACGCGCCGCGATGTCTCGCTCAGCCTGCGGCAGATGCTGTTTGACGGCTTTGCGACATCGAACGAAGTGAAGAGGCTGGGCAAAGCCAAGCTGGTGCGCTACTTCGAGCTGCTCGATTCGTCCGAGAACATCGCGCTTGAGGCTGCTCGCGCCTACCTCGATGTCGTACGCTATCGTCGCCAGGTGGAGCTGGCTGAAGAGAACTACATTCAGCACCAGGCTGCCCTCGAACAGCTTCAGCGGCGCGCCGCATCGGGTGTCGGCAAGCGGGTTGATGTCGACCAGGCAGCAAGCCGCCTGGCGCTGGCCGATGTCAACCTGACGACGGCGCTTGCCAACCTGCATGACGTGACGGCGCGCTACTTGCGAATTGTTGGCGATTATCCGGCGAAAGCGCTGCCTGTCCCGGCAGATCTTTCGGCGACGCTGCCCGACAGAGTAGACCTGGCCCTGCAGTCAGCGCTGAAGCACAGCCCTGCCTTGCGGGCAAGCGTCGAAAACACCGAGGCCGCGCAGTACGACCTGAACGCCCGGCGGGCCGCGTTCATGCCGCGCGTCGATCTGCTGGCACGCAGCGAGAACACACGGAACTACCTTGGCGTCGAGGGTTCGCGTGACAATACGGTCGTCGAACTGCGCTTGCGCTACAACCTGTTCAACGGCGGATCTGACCTCGCGCGTGACCGCCAGTACCGCGAACGCAAGAACACGGCACTCGACCAGCGCGAAAAGATCTGTCGTGATCTACGCCAGACCTTGTCGATTGCCTATCATGACACCATCCGTCTGCGCGAGCAGCTGTCGTACATCACGCTGCAGGTCGAGCTGGTCGAGAAGACGCGCAATGCCTACCGCGATCAGTTCAACATCGGTCAGCGCACGCTGCTCGATCTGCTCAACACGCAAAACGAGTACTTCGACGCGCGGCGCACACAGGTCAATGCCGATGTCGATCTGTCGCTGGCTTACCTGCGGTCGTACGCAGGGATGGGCCGGCTGCTCGACAAGCTGGGTCTGAAGCGCGTCGATGCCGATAACGTACCGGCAGAGAGCGCCATGGCCGCCGTCGACCTGGCCGAGCTCTGCCCGCCGCTTGCGCCGGCGCAGCTACAGTTCGACCGTGAGGGACTGAAGAAGAAGGCGCGCGAATTGATGGAGGGATCGCCGTCGGGTTTCATCGGCGGACGCAGCGCCTCCGAGCCTCCCGGTGCAGCCAATGGCGGCGAAAACCCGGGCACACGCTGAGCGGGCCTGACCAATCGGCGGCATTCAGCCTGAAACCAGCGACGCCGGCAAGTGTCAGTTGGGCTCTGCCGTTTCTGGCAATGATGCCTTCCAGGCGCGTTCATGCGGTGCAAGCCCGCCAAGGCCCGCTTTCCCGGCGAAATCCTGCGGCTGCTGGCGCGGCCGCCAAGCCGCCTGCCCTTGGCGAAAGCTCCCGTCACCACCAGTCCGCTTGCCTTCCGGTCAACACTTCGGACAGAAGCCGTAGACAGTGAGTTCGGCTCGCTGGAAGTGGAAGCCGGCGGGCAGCGCCGCGGCCAGCGTCGGCGAGGCGTTTTCCAGGCAATAGACCGCTCCGCAGCGCGCACACTGAAAATGTGCGTGGCTCCGGCCTTCTTCGACGGCCGCGTTGAAGCGCCAGATGCGGTCACTGCCAGCCACGCGATGCGCCAAGCCATGGGTCACCAACCAGTCCAGCGTGCGGTACAACGTCACCCGGTCGTGCGCAATACCCGCAGCGGCAAGCGCAGCACCAACCTCATCGTGCGCCAGCGGCTGGCTGGCGCTGCGCAGCATGTCGAGAACGGCGGTCCGGGTGCGCGTTACCCGCCCGCCGCGCGCCGCAATGCGTTGCGAACTGCTCGGACCGGCGACTGAGGTCGGGCTGTACGGCAGGCCGGAAGCGCTGCCGCACGCCGGATTGCCGACGACGGCGCGTTGATCCGGCTGGGTCGAGCCGACCCTCGGCACGTCGCCGCGCGCCGCTGCCATTTCCTGCACCGGCTGGTTGGCGGTCACCCCGCCTGACGAGCCAGATCCCATACGTCGTCCGTTCGCTCCCTGAGCTGCTTGCCGTTTACGCCTTTCAGGCGCCAATTATGCCGCCTTCCACCGCCTGTGCTCAATCCGCGCGCGCTGCAAAGATTGCCCGGAGAACTCCGACCGGACCAACGCTGCTCGCGCAACGGCCGACGTGCGGCGTTCTGGGCGCGCGGACTCGCGCTCGATCGATCCAATCTTCCTTCTTTGGGCCGAGCTCGCCAGCCGAAACACCACAAGCACAAGGCGGCCGCCGCTTTCAGGGTTCGGCGTCCGTCTCCCGTACGCCATACTCGCTGTCCAGCTTGTTCATGTAGCGCGCGTACCACCAGATGATCAGGACATAGACGATCGGAGCGCCCTGCGCCCCCATGTAGAAGCCCAGGGGAAATCCCAGGATGACAATGCCGGCGAGTTCGCGCGCGTAGAAGCTGACGACGAAAGTGACGAGAAACCAGATCAGGAGGAGGATCGCCGTCATCTGCAGATTGCGTCGCCAATAGCTTTCGCGCCCTGGCTTGCTGCTCATGCCGAACGCTCCCACTCGCCTTGCTCGCGCGGAGGCCACAACGCCACCGTGCTGCCATGCGCAGGCATCAGGTGTCGCCTTCCGGGTGGCGTACGCTCTCGACAAACTCCTGGGTTTCCCGGCTGGGCGGACTGCCGATGAGGCTGACGACAATGATCGTCAGAAAGCCGGCAGCTACCCCCCAAACCCCGGCCGCGGTCGATTGTATTCCCAGCCAGGGCTCCATGCCTATTCCCTGAATACCTAACCATGGAATGTTGTCGAACTGGACACGCACCATGTAGTAGATGGTGACGAGCAGACCCACCAGCATGCCGCTGATCGCCCCCACCCTATTCGCTCGCTTCCAGAAGACACCAAGAATCAGCGCTGGAAAGAGCGCAGCGCCGGCGAGAGAGAAGGCCCAGGCAACCATGAACAGGATCGTTGCCGGCTTCTGCGAGGCAACCGTCGCGGCCAATACGGCAACGACCAGCTGGAGTGACTTGGAAACGACCAGGCGCCATTGGGTCGAGGCCGTCGGCCGGAAGACCTTGTAGTACACATCGTGCGACAGCGCGCTGGCGATGGTCAGCAGCAGACCGTCGGCGGTCGACAGCGCAGCCGCCAGCGCACCAGCGGCAACCAATCCCGAAATGACGTAGGGCAGACCAGCGATTTCCGGTGTGGCGAGCAGGATCACATCAGGGTTGAGCGCCAGTTCGGCGAGTTGAAGAAGGCCGTCGCCATTGACGTCTTCGATCGAGACCAGGCCGATCTTGCCCCAGGCACTGACCCACACGGGCAGTTGTGCAATCGACGAGCCAACGAGCGTGGTGTAGACCTCGTACTTGGCGAAAGCGGCGTAAGCCGGAGCGGTCAGATAGAGGACGAGGATGAAGAACAGAGACCAGAAAACGGAGTTGCGCGCTTCCCGCACACTGGGAGTCGTGTAGTAGCGCATGAGCACATGTGGCAGCGCCGCGGTGCCCACCATCAGGCAAAAAACGAGGCTGAGAAAGTTGACGCGCGCCGTATCGTTGGCCTGTCCCCCGGACCCGGGATAGGGCGTGACATGATGCTCGGGCGTACTGGCGCGCTGCCCGGATTCGCGCATCAGTTCTTCCCAGTACTTGCGAGCGTCTTCGCTGGTGGCCGGAAGCTCGCGCCGCTGACGCTCGAGCGCGGCGACATCGCGCATCTGGGCGTTGCTGCTCTTCAGCGCGTCGATCCGCTCGGCGATGCTCTGCCGTTCCTCGGCGAGAGACTCCGGCAGCGTCAGGATTCGTTGGTAATAGGCGTCGGCGCGCTGACGAAAGTGCTGGCGGGCGTCGGTCTCCGCTGGGTCGGCGAAGATCTTTTCCTCAAGCAGTTGAACCTTCTGGAGCACCTGTCCATAGGTGAGTTGCGGCACAGGGATGCCGGTCACCTGGTAGGAAAGGATGGTCACCGGAACCAGGTAGGCGACGATCAGGATGGCGTACTGGGCGACCTGCGTCCAGGTGACCGCCCGCATCCCGCCGAGAAACGAACAGACGAGAATGCCGGCGAGTCCGACGAAGACGCCAATTTCAAACTGCAGGCCAACAAAGCGGCTGGTGATCAGGCCGACGCCGTAGATCTGGGCAACGACATAGATGAACGAGGCGAGAACGGTGGCGAAGACGCCGACCAGTCGCGCTGGTGTTCCGCCGTAGCGCGCGGCAAGAAAGTCGGGAATGGTGAATTGGCCAAATCGTCGCAGATAAGGGGCCAACAGTAGCGCGACCAGGACGTAACCCCCGGTCCACCCCATGACGTAGGCCAGGCCCTGATAACCGGAAAGGTAGAGCGTTCCAGCGAGACCCATGAACGAAGCCGAACTCATCCAGTCGGCGCCGGTCGCCATGCCGTTGAAGATCGCCGGTACCCGTCGTCCGGCAACGTAGTACTCGGACACGCTGGCGGTGCGCGCCAGAACACCAATCGTCGCGTAGAGAAAGATGGTCAGGAAGAGGAACGAGTAGCCGACCCAGCGCGGCGGCATGCCGTAGCGCTCCAGAATGGCAAGAACGAGAATGAAGACGAAGAAGCCGGCGGTGTAGAAAGCGTAGTAACGTCGCAGCGGGGTCGTATACTCAGCCATTGGCAGTCGACGCTAGACGCTTTGGTGCATGTGGCGGCGCGCTTTCTCGATCTCGAGCAAAGCAGCCGGCGTGTCGAACCCCTTATGTGCCGCACGTGCGATCGTGATTTGTAGCAGCTTGGCGGTGGCGCAGGCGTCCGACACGGGATGGTGCCGCTGAATGCTGTCAATCGCAAAATGCGCCAACCAGTCGTCCAGACGACTGTGCGTCTCTACCTCACGGAAAAGATCCGACATCACCCAGTCAAGATCGATCCAGGGCTGGCGCCAAGCAATGCCGAGAACTGTGCTCAGCGTCTGCTCGACCAGCCGCGCGGTAAAGGCTGCATGATAGGCAACAAGTGGGGCCTTGGCCGTGAAACCGAGAAACGAAATCAGTTCATCGATCACTCGCGTCTGAGCCGGCGCAAGCGCCGCCTCAGACGTTCCATCCGCCTGAGACGCGGGCGCCGCCATCGACAGATCGAGGTACGCGGCATCAGCAAAATCGATCAGTCCGTCGACGACAGCGACGCCGCCCAGCGTCTGCAGGCAGTCGCTATCCGCACCCAGCGCTTCGACATCGATGACGACGTAGCGCGAGCGATAGTGCGAACGTCGGTAGTCGGCGGCTGGCAACTTCTCCCAGGCAGCAATCGCCTGCTGTTGTTCGGCGCTCAGGGCAGGCTGGCGCAAGTCCGGAGAGGGGAGAAAGCGGGAGTACCAGGGCATGCGGATCAGAGTTGGTAATCGATTTTCAGGCGAGCCTGCAGCTTGCGCGCTTGGCGGAACGCTTCCTTCAGGATTCGGCGTTCAATTTCGTTCAAATCATCCGGGCTGACGAAATTGTCGCCCGCCCGTCCGTGCTCCTGTTCGAAATGCTGATGGCGCAGACGCAGCAGTTGTAGAAAGTTGAAACCCTCGACGCTTGCCGCCACATCTTCGGCCGGGATGTTCATCAAGGCGCCGGCTCGCTTCAAACGGTGCACGGTGTTGGTCGCCTCGACCTGACGGGCCAGGGCGAAGACGCGCGCAGCATCGGTAAACAGGCGAACGCCAAACTTCTTGAGATCGATGCAGCCGGGATGGTCGGCATCGGCGTCGGTGATGAAGTCGCGAATGCGCCCGAGCGGCGGCGAGACGCTGAGTGCGTTCTGCGCCAGCATGCGCAGGAAGAGCGGATTCCCTCGCGTCTGGCGAAGCAGCGACAGGCGCAGGCGATGAGCCAGATGGAAGCGACCGTAGAGCGGCCGGAAATCGAAAAAAATCGTGGCATTGAGTAGCGCCTGTGGCTCTGGAGTATGTATCCACTGGGAAAACCTTTCCTCCCACTCGTCGAGCGTCAGACAGAGGTCCGGATTGCTCGCCATGATGTTGCCCTTGCATAGCGGGAAGCCACACTTGTCGAGATCCTCGTTGACGTCGCGCGCGAACTCGATGAAGCGCAGTTGCGTCTGCTCGCGGTCCATGATGTCGGTACACACGAAGACGATACCGTTGTCCTGATCGGTGCTGAAGGTCTGCTCGTCGCGTCCCTCTGAACCGAAGGAAAGCCACGCCCAGTCAATGCCGTAGAAGTCGTGACGCTCCAGATTGAGGCTGATGATGCGCCGCGTTACCGTATCGTTCAGCGTCGAGACGAACTGCGTGATTTCCTGCGCCCCTACCCCCTCGGTCAACATCGCCAACGCCAATTGGCGCACGTCCGCACGTGCATGCTGGAGAACCTCGACGCTGGTTGCCGCATCGATCGCGTGCCGGGTCTGGCGCAGGCCGGCACCTTGCAGTTTGAACAGATCGCGTTCGGAAATCACCCCCTGCAAGCTGCCGCCTTCGTCGACGGCAAGCACATGGCGAACCCCGTGCATCGCCATGACGAGCGCCGCATCGTGGGCGTTGGCCGCCAACGGCAGCGTCTGCGGCGACCCTGACATCACCGAGGAAATCGGCTCGTCAAGCGGAACGCCTGGCAAAACGATACGCTTGAGTACGTCCGACAGCGTGAAAATGCCCATCGGGCGACGCGCTTCGTCTACCACGACCATCGAGCCGAGATGCTGCCCAGCCATCGTCTCGACAACCTGACGAATCGTTGCCTGCGGTCCGACGGCGACGGCTTCGCGCTTGACGATCGCGCTCAGCGGCGAGTTCATCGTCCTCTGTTCGGATGCGCGTTGAGCAAACTGAAGCTGCAGCTGCTGGCGCGACTGGTTGAGCAGGCCAGCGATGTGCTGCGTGCAGAAGAGATTGAACGCCGTGCTTTTCTGCGTCAACGTGAAAAAATCGTCGGACGGCAGTTCGTAGCAGAAAACTTCTTCGCGCGCCACGTAGGCATTGGCCGACGGACGCTGGGCCATCAGGGCGCCGATGGCAAAAGCCTGGCCCGGCCCAAGGGTGACCGACGAATACTCGACGTTGGCAAGGGGACTGGCCGCCTTCACCTGTACCCGGCCACATTGCACGATGTACAAGCTGCGCGCGACGCCCATTTCGCTGCCCAGGATCTGGGCGCCCTTCGGGTAGTGCGCCAGTTTGACGTGCTCGGCGACGAAGCGCAGAGACTCGACTTCCATCCGGTCGAAAGGCGGGTAGGCTTGCAGGAAGCGGATGCACGCCGAAATCAACATCTCAGTCGCACTGTTGACCATTCCTGCTCCCTGGTTTTGCCGGCCGACCGGCAGCGCCCCCGACACCGTTCCGGAAACGTGTTGCTGTTTGCCCAGACGCTTACTGCACCGGCAGTGACTTGCCGGGTGGCCGATGCGCGCGCCATGGCGGGCGTCACCGGCGCACGCACCACACGCCAGCGATGCTTGGGGCTGGGCACTCGCCGCGCCCAGCGCCCTCGCCTATGGTCAGCCTATCCCTTCAATTGCTCGAGAATGGCCGGGTTCTCCAGCGTCGACACATCCTGCGCAACCGTTTCGCCCTTGGCCAGCGAGCGCAGCAGACGGCGCATGATCTTGCCCGAACGCGTCTTCGGCAGGTTCTCGCCGAAACGAAGATCCTTCGGCTTGGCAATCGGCCCGATCTCGCGACCGACGTGATCCTGCAGTTCCTTGATCATGTTCTTGGCCGCTTCGCCGGTTGGCCGAGCGCCCTTGAGCACGACGAAAGCACAGATCGCCTCGCCGGTCAGGTCGTCGGGACGGCCAACCACTGCGGCCTCGGCAACCATCGGATGCGAAACGAGCGCCGACTCGATCTCCATCGTACCCATGCGGTGGCCGGAAACGTTCAGCACGTCGTCGATACGACCGGTAATCGTGAAGTAACCGGTATTCACGTCACGCACCGAGCCGTCGCCGGCAAGATACAGCTTGCCGGCGAAGTCATCCGGATAGTAAGACTTGCGGAAGCGCTCGGGGTCGCCCCAGATGTTGCGGATCATCGCCGGCCACGGACGCTTGACGACCAGCAGACCACCCTTGCCCCAGTCGAGCTCGGTGCCTGTTTCGTCGACGACGGCCGCCTGAATTCCCGGGAAGGGCAGAGTGCAGGATCCCGGAACCAGCGGCGTCACCCCCGGCAGCGGGGTAATCATGTGACCGCCCGTCTCGGTCTGCCAGAAAGTATCGACGATCGGGCAACGACCGCCGCCGACCTTGTCGTAGTACCACTGCCAAGCCGCCGGATTGAACGGCTCGCCGACCGTTCCAAGCAGACGGAGCGACGAAAGATCGTACTGCGTCGGCGCAACGGCCGGCGTAGTATCGGCCGCCTTGACCAGCGAGCGGATTGCCGTCGGCGCGGTGTAGAAAATGCTGATCTTGTGCTCCTGGATCATTTTCCAGAAACGTCCGGCATCGGGGTAGGTCGGGATGCCTTCGAAAACCATTTCGGTCCCGCCACAGGCCAAAGGCCCATAGGCGATGTAGGTATGGCCCGTTACCCAGCCGATATCGGCTGTGCACCAGAAGAGGTCGTGCGGCTTCAGATCGAAGGTCCACTTCATCGTCAGGATGGCGTGCAGCAGATAACCGCCGGTCGAGTGCTGAACGCCCTTGGGCTTGCCGGTCGAGCCCGAGGTATACAACAGGAAGAGGGGATGCTCGGCGCCCACCCATTCCGGCTCGCAGACGTCCGATTGTCCGGCGATCACGTCGTGCCACCAGACATCGCGTCCGGCCACCATCGTGCACGCGCCGCCCGTGCGCTGAAAGACGACGACATTCCTGACCGACTCGCAACCGCCCAGCGCGATACCTTCGTCAACCGCCGGCTTGAGCGGAATCTTCTTGCCGCCGCGACACTGCTCGTCGCAGGTGATCACCGCCACTGCGCCGGCATCGTTGATCCGGTCGCGCACCGATTGCGCCGAGAAACCGCCGAAGACCACCGAGTGGATGGCGCCGATGCGGGCGCAAGCCTGCATGGCGACGATCCCCTCGATTCCCATCGAGATATAGATGATGACGCGATCGCCCTTCTTGATGCCGAGCGCGCGCAGGCCGTTGGCAAATTGGCTGACCTGCGACAGCAACTGCGAGTAGGTGACCCGTTTGACCTCGCCGTCGTCGGTTTCGAAGATGATCGCCACCTTGTCGCCCAGACCCGCTTCGACATTACGGTCGAGACAGTTGTACGAGACGTTGAGCGTGCCGTCGGCAAACCATTTGAAGAAGGGAGAATTGGATTCGTCGAGCACCTGGGTGAACGGCTGCTTCCACGAGACGTGTTCACGGGCCAGACGAGCCCAGTAGCCTTCGTAATCCCTGGCGGCCTCGGCGCACAGCGCCTTGTACGCCTCCATGCCCGATATCGTCGCCTGTTTGACGAACTCGGCGGACGGCTCAAAGAATTTTACGGCCTCGTTCAGTGACATGTCGCATCTCCCATGCAGAATATTGTGTTGGAGGAGTGAAAAAGTCAGGTCAGCAAGCGGAAAGAACCGAATCCACTCGAGTTGTATTGTGCGCCCCGGCCTGAGACGGCGAGCGAACAAACGCCGGCCGCCGCCTGCTCGGCCGCGCCAATGCCAACCGATTAAACCCCCGCATTCTTACACACCACTTACGGGAGGCCGAAGGGCGTCAGGAGAAAGGCCCTTTTTGGTGCTAGAATCCAGCGTCCCGAAACCATCGAAAAACTGCAAATGGCCTCTCTGAAACCCACCGTGGACCGGCTCGAGATGTTCATCTTCTGGAGTCGCTGGCTGCAGGCACCGCTCTATCTTGGCCTGATCATCGCCCAGGGCGTGTATGTCTATCTGTTCATGGTTGAGCTCTCGCATCTGATTCACAACCTGTTCTTCAGCAGCACGCGGATCAACGAAACCGAGGTGATGCTCGTCGTCCTTGGCCTGATCGATGTCGTGATGATCGCCAATCTGCTCATCATGGTCATCATCGGCGGTTACGAGACCTTCGTCTCGCGCCTTGACCTGGAAGGTCACCCAGACCAGCCCGAGTGGCTCTCGCACGTCAACGCCGGCGTGCTCAAGATCAAGCTGTCGACCGCAATCATCGGTATTTCGTCGATCCACCTGCTGAAAACGTTCATCAACGCCGGCAACCTCAACGAGCATACGATCAAGTGGCAAGTCATCATCCATGCCCTTTTCCTGTGCTCTGCCCTGGCCATGGTCTGGGTCGACCGGGTGATGACGCAAACCCTGGCGATGAGCAAGCCCCACCACGCCGGTCAGCACTGACACGAACACCGCAGCGGGAATCGCCCCGCCAAACCAACCGGAGATCGCCTGAAATGACGACTATCAAGCAGGAAGATTTTATCCAGAGCATCGCCGATGCGTTTCAGTACATCAGCTACTACCATCCGCTCGACTACATCAAGGCGCTGGGCGCCGCCTACGAACGCGAGCAAAGCCCGGCCGCCAGAGACGCCATCGCGCAGATTCTGAGCAACAGCCGGATGTGCGCCGAAGGCCGCCGGCCAATCTGCCAGGATACCGGCATCGCCGTCATCTTCCTCAAGGTTGGCATGCAGGTGCACTGGGACGCTACCCTTTCCGTGCAGGAAATGTGCAACGAAGGCGTCCGGCGAGCCTACAACGATCCGGACAACAAACTGCGCGCTTCTGTCCTGCTCGACCCAGCCGGGGCGCGCAGGAACTCGAAGGACAACACGCCGGCCGTCGTGCATTGCGAAATCGTCCCCGGCCACCATGTCGAGGTCATCTGCGCGGCCAAAGGTGGTGGTTCAGAAAACAAGACCAAGTTCTACGCGCTCAATCCGTCCGACTCGATCGTGGACTGGGTGCTGAAGACCGTGCCGACGATGGGCGCCGGGTGGTGCCCGCCGGGAATCCTCGGCATCGGCATTGGTGGCACACCGGAAAAGGCCATGCTGTTGGCAAAGGAAGCGCTGATGGCACCGGTGGACATCCATGAGCTGATCGCGCGCGGCGCGAGCAACCGCGTCGAGGAACTACGGCTTGAGCTGTACGACAAGGTCAATGCACTTGGCATCGGCGCGCAGGGGCTCGGCGGACTGACGACGGTTCTCGACGTCAAGATCCTCGACTACCCGACGCACGCGGCCAGCCTGCCGGTCGCCATGATCCCGAACTGCGCGGCAACTCGACACGCGCATTTCCACCTCGATGGCAGTGGCCCGGCACACCTGACGCCACCCGACCTCGACGAGTGGCCCAAGGTCAACTGGACGCCGGACACTGAAGCTTCGGCACGGGTCAATCTCGATACGTTGACCCCGGCCGAGGTCGCCGCCTGGAAGCCGGGGCAAACACTGCTGCTCAACGGGAAGATGCTGACCGGGCGCGATGCGGCGCACAAGCGCATACAGGACATGCTGGCCAAGGGCGAGAAACTGCCGGTCGATTTCACCAACCGGGTGATCTACTACGTCGGCCCGGTCGATCCGGTCCGCGATGAAGTTGTCGGTCCGGCCGGACCGACAACGGCGACCAGGATGGACAAGTTTACCGAGATGATGCTGGCGCAGACGGGATTGATTTCGATGGTCGGCAAGGCCGAGCGCGGGCCGACGGCGATCGAAGCGATTCGCAAACACAAATCGGCTTATCTGATGGCGGTCGGCGGCGCAGCCTATCTCGTCGCGAAGGCCATCCGGGCAGCGCGCGTCGCCGGTTTTGCCGACCTCGGCATGGAGGCCATCTACGAATTTGAAGTGCGAGACATGCCGGTCACCGTCGCGGTCGATTCAAACGGCACATCGGTGCACGACACCGGGCCACGCGAGTGGCAAGCCCGCATCGGCAAGATTCCGGTCACCGCCGGTTGAGCGTCTGGTCCGGTAGACTGGCAAGCCGGGCGCACGCCGGCTTGCTCTTTTTCTGTTGAAGCGAATTTCCGGGTCGCCGAATGATCGGGGTTTTCGATAGTGGTCTTGGCGGCTTGTCGGTGCTCGCCGCGATTGCCGACGGATTGCCGCGCGCCGACCTGGTCTACCTGGCCGATACGGCACACGTACCCTATGGCGACAAGGACGACGCATACATTCGCCAGCGTGTGCTACGCATCGGCACACACCTGGTTGACCAGGGTTGCCGGGTCGTCGTCGTCGCCTGCAATACGGCGACCGCAGCCGCGGTGTCGGCGTTTCGCGAGACCTACCCGGCGCTGCGTGTGGTCGGCGTGGAGCCCGGGGTCAAGCCGGCGGCTGCCGCCTCGCGCAGCCGGCGGATCGCCGTTCTGGCGACGGATTCTACCGCTCGCAGCCAGAGACTGGCACAGCTCATCGAGCGCTACGCAGGCAGTGTCGAGGTTCGGGTCGCGGCTTGCCCAGGCTGGGCAACGCGCGTCGAGGCGCTGCGCCTGACCGACGGCGACTTCGTCGAAGAAGCACGCGCTCATCTCGACCCACTGCTCAACTTCGGCGTCGATCAGATCGTCCTCGGCTGCACGCACTACGCCTTCCTGCGTCCGACGTTGGAGCCTATCGTCGACGGCAAGGCGACGCTGGTCGACGTGGCGGATGCCGTCGCCCGCCAGTGCATTCGCCTGGCTGACGCGGCGAACAGCGGCAGCGGCAGGCTGACGCTCGCCGCCACCGCGCAACCCGAGCGCCTGCAGGCTGCGCTGCCGGTGCTCGGGCTGAAACGCCTCGCCCGCCGCCTGCAGCAGCCGGCGCACCTTGTTGTTGCATGAGATGATCGGGAAACCATGAGCACGCCTTTGGCGGTTGACGGCGAAAGCGCCGTCCAAGCTGCAGACCTGCAACGCGATGTCGCCCGGCGACGGACGTTTGCCATCATTTCACACCCCGACGCCGGCAAGACGACACTCACCGAAAAGTTGCTGCTTTTCGGCGGAGCGATTCAGTTGGCGGGCACCGTGAAGGGGCGCAAGAGCGCCCGCCACGCGACCTCGGACTGGATGGAAGTGGAAAAGCAGCGCGGCATCTCGGTCACCAGTTCGGTCATGCAGTTCGAGTATCACGGGCATACCATCAACTTGCTCGATACACCCGGCCACGAGGACTTTTCCGAAGACACCTACCGCGTGCTGACCGCGGTCGATGCCGCAGTCATGGTGATCGACGCGGCCAAGGGCGTCGAGGCACAGACGATCAAGCTGCTCGACGTGTGCCGTATGCGCAACACGCCGATCATTACCTTCGTCAACAAGCTTGATCGGGAAGTACGCGAGCCCTTCGACCTGCTGGAGGAAATCGAGCGCGTACTGGCGATCGAATGCGCGCCGATTACCTGGCCGGTGGGCATGGGCAAGACCTTCGGCGGCGTCTATCACCTGCTCGACGACCGACTCCTGCACTTCGCTCCCGGCGAAGAGAAACGCAGCGACTCCGCTTGGCTCGAAGGCTTGGCCAACCCGCTTCTCGACAATCGCTTTCCCGGAGAAATCGGGCAACTGCGTGAGGATGTCGAGCTGATCCAGAGCGCCAGCAGCCCCTTCGACCTGGTGAGTTTCCTGGCCGGGCACCAGTCGCCTGTTTTTTTCGGATCGGCGATCAACAACTTCGGTGTGCAGGAAATTCTGCAGGCCTTGCTCGACTGGGCGCCACCGCCACAGGAGCGCGACGGCGGGAGCCGCAGGGTTCACCCGGCGGAGAGCAGTTTCAGCGGCTTCGTGTTCAAGATCCAGGCCAACATGGACCCCAAGCACCGCGACCGCATCGCTTTCCTGCGCGTCTGCTCCGGCCGCTACGCACCGGGCATGAAGGTGAAACACCTGCGCCTCGAGCGCGAGATGAAGCTGGCCAACGTCCTCACCTTCATGGCCAACGAAAGGCAGTTGATGGACGACGCCGTTGCCGGCGATATCATCGGCATCCACAACCATGGCAACCTGCACATCGGCGACACGCTGAGCGAAGGCGAAGCACTGGCCTTCAAGGGCATACCCTATTTCTCCCCTGAGCTCTTCCGCGTCGCTCGCCTGCGCGACCCCTTGAAGAGCAAGCAACTGCTCAAGGGCTTGCAGGAACTGGGCGAAGAGGGTGCCATCCAGGTGTTCGAGAACCTCGCCAGCGGTGCGCTCCTGCTCGGTGCGGTTGGCAGCTTGCAGTTCGAGGTCGTCGCGCACCGCTTGCAGACGGAGTACAAGGTCGATGCGCTCTTCGAAGCGGCGGACATCTACACGGCCCGCTGGCTGACCTTTCCCGACGCGACAACGCGGCGCAATTTCGAGCGTGAACAGTTTCAGCGCCTGGCAAAGGACGTGGACGGCAACCCGGTATACCTGGCGAGCACACGCTACAACCTCGAAGTCACCAGCGAAAAGTGGCCGCGTGTCGGATTTCACAGTTCACGCGAGCACGGCCAGTTGTTCGCCTGAACGGCGATTGGCGGGCGGGGACAGGACAGCAAGCTGCTGTGGCGGCTGCCACCAGCGTCTTCCAAGCTCGCGTCAATACCGGGCGTCGGACGGGGAAACCTCGGCGCCAGCGGCTAGGCGTCGACGGCAACGGCTTGCGCGAGGAACTCGATCTTCTTTTGCAAATCGTCGGCGGAATCCGGAAAACGCTCGGCAATGCGCCTGAACTCATCCTGTATCCTGACAAACGCATCGACCATGTCAGGATCGAAGTGCGTCGCGCGGCCCTCGACGATGATCTTTACCGCCTGCTCGTGGGACATCCGCTCCTTGTATACCCGACGACTGATCAGAGCGTCGTAGACATCGGCGATCGCCATCAGACGCGCCGATACCGGAATGCAATCGCCTGACAGCGCTTCCGGGTAGCCGCTGCCATCCCACTTCTCCTGGTGGTAGAGCGCAATTTCTTTCGCGATGGTGAGAAACTCGACTGGCGTCCCGAGCCAGTTTTCGGCCAGCTGTATCGCGTCACGACCCAGCAGCGTGTGACTCTTCATGATTTCGAACTCTTCCGGTTCGAAGCGGCCGGGTTTGAGCAGGATGCGGTCGGGGATTCCGACCTTGCCGATGTCGTGCAGCGGGGCAGATTTGAAAAGAACCTTGATGTTCTGGTCGGTCAGGAAATCGGTGAAGCGAGGGTGGGCGCGCAGACTCTCGGCGAGGACCTTGACGTAGCGTTGAGTACGCAAGATGTGTTTGCCGGTTTCAGCGTCACGGGTTTCCGCCAACGACGCCAAGGCAAGGATGGTGACGTCCTGGACGGCCTCGAGGTCGCGCGTTCGGCGCTCGACCTCGGCGCGCAAGAAGTCGTTCTTGCTGCGCAGGAAGTCGGCGCTGCTCTTCAGCGAAAGCTGTGTGGCAACGCGCGCCAGGAGGATCGGCGGGCTGATCGGCTTGGTGATGTAGTCGACCGCGCCAAGCGCCAAACCCCGCTGCTCGTCCTCGAGTTCCGTCCGGGCAGTGAGAAAAATCACCGGAATGTCGGCCGTCCGCGGATCTGTCTTGAGCCGCCGACAGACCTCGTAGCCGTCGATGTCGGGCATCATCACATCGAGCAGAATCAGATCGGGTGGTGCGGCGGAGGCGGCGATCTGCAGCCCGCGGTCGCCTCGGTTGGCGACCTTCACCTTGTACGTCTCTTTCAGCAAGGCCGACATCAGCGCCAGATTGTCGGGCGTATCGTCGACGACGAGGACCGTTGCCTTTTCGTTGAAGTCGAGAATCTCCATGCGTCTCCGTCTATTCCGTCCACTCCTTCACACGGCCAGCCCGACTGCCGCCGCCGTCTCGCGCAAGGCATGCAAGCCGGCGTCGTAATCGAAACGATTCACCGCACTCTCGATCGCCCGGTAGCTGCTGCCGAACGCAGTACGCAGGAGGTTGGCGTGATTTGCCAGGAAGTCGCCTGCTTCGGCATCACTTTCCGCGAGAAGCGCTGCCAGCCGGCGGCAGATAGCCTGCAGATGGGCCTTGTCGATCAGCGCCGTGCCCTCATCGGCCGTGCGTGGCGGCAACTTCTGCGACAACTCGGCAACCAGCTCGGCGAGTATTCTAGCGGCAGATTCCAGCCGTGCATCGATCAGTTCGCGCGCCAGTTTCGTGCCGATCACTGCTTCCAGTTTGGCTGCCTCGGCTTGCAAGTCGCCGGCGCCGATGCTTCCCGCCACTCCCTTCAGACTATGCGCCAGGCGCTCGGCGGTACCCCAGTCGTCGGCATCGAGCGCGGCAGCAATCTCGCCCGCTACCGTCCGCTGCCCATCAACAAACTTGCGCAGCAAGGAAATGTAGAGCGGCTTCTTGCCCAATACGCGGCGCAAACCAACCGCTGCATCCAGACCACGAAGCGTCGTCAACACGGCGTCGTCGTCCGGCTCGCCCGGCAACTGCGCGGCGACGGCTTGCGCTGCCGCCTGTCGCGGAACAACCCATTTGATGAGCGCCTGCCACAGTTCTTCCGGTTCAATCGGCTTGGCGACGAAGTCGACCATTCCAGCCGCCATGCACCTCGCCCGGTCGCTCGGCAGCGCGTTGGCCGTCATGGCAACGATCGGCAAGCCACGACACGCCGGCAGTGAAGTGATAGCGCGTGTCGCCGTTACACCGTCCATGATCGGCAAATGCATATCCATGAAAACGATGTCGTACGTGCGGGTGCGCGCCTTGTGCACCGCCATCTGCCCATCGACGGCGAGATCGACCACCAGACCCGCCCCGGTCAACAACTCGGTCGCCACCTGTTGGTTCAGCTCGTTGTCCTCGACGAGCAAAACCTGCGCACCCTGGATGGTCGACATGCGCTCGTCCACCGCACGCGGGATCAGCGCTTGCGGCAGCAGTTCGCTGCGCTCGCCGCCAATCAGTCGCATCGCAGTGTCGAAGAGCAGCGATGCATTGACCGGTTTGAGTAGAACGTCGCGCACGCCAACCGTCGCTGCCTGCTCGAGCACTGCTTCGGAGCTGTCGGCGGTAACTATGACGATATGCGGCGGAGCCGGCAGGGAAAGCAGGTGAAGCTGCTGAGCTGTCTCCAGCCCGCCCATTTGCGGCATCCGCCAATCGAGAAACACGATCTCGTAGGGACCATTGCACGCGGCCAACGCAACCTGCTCGACAGCCGCTGCACCGCTCGCCACGTCGTTGACGACAAAAGTCATCGTTCTCAGGAGGTCACGCATGACCGTGCGAGCGGTTCGGTTATCATCGACCACCAGGACCTTCCTGCCGCGCAGGTCCGGACTGGGCAGCAGAGGGCGAACGCCGTCGGCGGCGCGGCCCAGGCGAGCGGTAAACCAGAAAGTCGAGCCCCTGCCGTATTCGCTGCTGACGCCCACCTCGCCACCCATCAGTTCGACCAGTTTCTTCGAAATTGCCAGACCGAGCCCTGTTCCGCCGAACCGCCGCGTGGTCGACACATCGCCCTGGGAAAAGCTCTCGAAGAGCCCCGCCATCTGCTCCTTGCTCAGGCCGATTCCGGTGTCCTGCACGGAGAAATTGAGCACGAGTGCCTCGTCAGCAAGCTCCTGAACAGTAACGCGGATTGCCACCTCTCCTTGATCAGTAAACTTGACCGCGTTGTTTCCGTAGTTGATCAGGACCTGACCCAGACGCAGCGGGTCTCCAACAAGAACAGGTGGTACCGCGGGATCGACATCGATCACCAGTTCGAGGTCCTTCGCACTGCTCTTCTCAGCGATGAGGTTGGCTACGTTGTCGAGCACTTCCTCGAGCGCGAACTCGGTCTCCTCGATCGACAGCTTGCCCGCCTCGACCTTGGAGAAATCGAGGATATCGTTGACGATGCCGAGCAGGTGCTGGCCGGAATCCTGGATTTTGCGCGCGTAGTCGCGCTGGCGTGGGGTGAGTTCGGTCTTCGAGAGCAGATGCGCCATTCCGATGATCGCATTCATCGGGGTACGTATCTCGTGGCTCATGTTGGCCAGAAAGGCTGTCTTCATGCGCGTCGTTTCTTCGACCAGCCCGGTCTGTTCAGCGTGGACACGGCGCACCAGATCCTCGGCAGCACGCCTTTCGCTGATGTCGCGAAAAACAACAACCGTGCCGATCAGCTTTTCCGCCTTGTAGAGCGGCGTCGTCGCGTATTCGACGATCAGCGGGCTGCCATCGCGTCGCCAGAGGACTTCGGAATCGACCTTGCGCGGCAGCCCGTCGCACGCAGTCAGCCGCATGGCGCAGCACTCGTAGGGAAGCTCGCTCCCGTCTGGGTAGGCGTAGTGAATCAGTTCATGCAGCGGCCGCTGGGCGAGTTCTTCGTTCGTGTAGGCGAGCAGCGCGGTGACCGCCGGATTGGCAAACATCATCCGGCCGCTCAGGTCGATGCCCAAGATTCCCTCGCTGACTGCACCGAGAATCAGGCGGCTGTGTTCCTCCAACTCGGCAAGCTCGCCCGCCTGTTTCTCCAGTTGCGCTGCCTGCTGCTGCGTCGCTTCGAGCAGCCGGGTGGCGCGCGTGCTGCGCTCGATGATTTCGAGGCTCATGGCAACGATCGGCAGAAGCCCGTCGAGCAGATCGGTCTGCTGTTCATCGAGCGCCCGCAAGGTCGCCAACTCGATCACCGCCAGGGGTCGGTCCGAGCGCATCACCGGCACGAGCATCGTTCCCAAGGAGATGGCCGACGCGTTGGCGGATGCCAGCTTGTCCAGCGGGACGTGGCTCAGAAACTGGCGCGCACCGCGCGCTGCGCAGTCGCCTACCGGGCCGTCCCCCACCCTGACCAGCGGGCTCGGACAGGCCGTGGTGCCGTAGGTCGCAATGGCTTTGAGCGTCGCACGGTCTTCGGTAACGATGTAGAACGTGCCTCGCTCGGCGCACAAGAGCGGCGCCAAGCCTCCCATCAGCTTTTCGGCGAGTTCGGTAAAGGTCCCAGCGTCGCGCAGGAGACCGGAAACCAGCGCAAGGTTGGATCTGATCCAGCGCTCGGCGGCCATTGCCTGTTCCAGACTGTCCAGCGCAGAAGCAGCCTTCGCCTCGCCGCCGCACGCCGGCGCCAGTCGATGCGGACGCTCCAGGTGCTGAGTAGTGCAGGGCGCGACTGGCGGGTCGCTGCCTGGGGCCCGCCGCCGGGACCGAGTTCGCCAGATCATGGCGAGAAGGACGCCGGCGAGCAACAAGAGGCAAATGAGGCCAGGGCTCAAGACTGAGCTCACCAGCCGGAAACAAGCACCTTCTCGGCCCAGAGCAACCCGCTCAAGGTCTTGGCATCGGTAATCCGGCCGTCGCGAACGGCCTCCAGGGCTTCCGGCAGAGTCAGCGAAAACACGTCGATGAACTCATTGTCGTCAAGCGCGCGCGGCGAGCCGCGGCGTACATTACTCGCCAGAAAGATCTCGATCCGTTCGTCCGAGTAGCCGACGCAGGGATGCATCACGCCAAGGTGCCGCCACTGCTCGGCTACGTAGCCCGTCTCCTCGCGCAGTTCCCGGCGCGCGGTGTCGGCCGGCGCTTCGCCGGGATCGATCTTGCCCGCCGGCAATTCCAGGAAGGCACGCTGCAAGGGGTAACGGTACTGGCGAACAAAGATCAGGCGCTGATCGGCGCGCTGGGCAATGACGACGGCCGCACCCTGATGTCGGATGTACTCGCGTAGCGTACTCTCGCCATCCGGCAGGCGGACTTTATCGCAGCGCACATCGAGCAGGTTTCCGCGGAATACCGACGTGCCCGCGATCTCCACTTCACGCAAGTGTTCGTAGTCGTCTTCCATGGGCAAACTCACAACAAAAAAGCCCCGCCGAGGCGGGGCGTCCGGATCAAGGCGAGCACGGTCATAGCCACAGCGACCGGGCCAGCGTGTAGTGGCAGACAGACATCAGCCTGCCGGGGAATATGCCGAGCATCGCCACCGCCAGACCGTTCGCTGAAAGCAGGATCTTCATGTCGATCGGTGCCTCGATCGGCGCCAGGCTTACCGGCGGATCGAAATACATGATCTTGACGACGCGCAGGTAGTAGAAACAACCGATCAGCGAGAAAGCCACGGCGGTGATCGCCAGCCAAAGGTAGCCAGCGGCAACGACAGCCTGGAGAACCGAGAACTTGGCAAAAAACCCGACGAAGAACGGAATTCCGGCCATTGAAAACATCATCATCATCATTACCGCGGCAAACCAGGGGCTACGCTTGTTCAAACCCTTCAGGTCGTCAAGATCGTCCGACTCCAGCCCGCCACGCGCCAGGAGGAGAATGATCCCGAACGTGCCGGCGCTGGTCAGTACATAGGTGATGACGTAGAACATCGACGAACTGTAGGCGTTGAGGCCGAAGCGGGCGTCACCCCCAACGACGCCGGTGACGATGCCGAGCAGCATGAAGCCCATGTGCGAGATCGCCGAGTAGGCCAGCATGCGCTTCAGATTGGTTTGTGCGATGGCTGCGATGTTGCCGATTGCCATCGACAGAACCGAAAGCAGGATCAACATCGTCTGCCAGTCCTGCGCCAGCATGAGCAGTCCATTAGCCAGCATGCGAATGACGATCGCGAAGGCGGCCAGCTTTGGAGCTGTCGCGATGAACAGGGTAACCGCCGTCGGCGCGCCATGATAGACGTCGGGAATCCACATGTGGAAAGGAACGACGCCCAGCTTGAAGGCGATGCCGGAGACCACGAAGACCAGACCAAAAACCAGAATCGTTCGCTCACCCTGATAGCCCATGCTCATCAGGCGCTCGGCCACGGCGGTAAGTTCCAGCGTGCCCACTGCTCCGTAGATCATCGACATACCGTAGAGAAGCAGGCCGGAGGCAAGCGCGCCAAGGACAAAATACTTCATCGCCGCCTCGGTGGCCGGAACGGAATCGCGATTCATCGCGACCATCGCGTACAAAGAAAGCGAGAGGAGCTCGAGACCGATGTAGACCGAGAGAAAGTGATTGGCCGATATCATGACCATCATGCCGAGAGTGGCGAAGAGCGCGAGGACGTAGTACTCGCCTCTCGCCATTTGCTCACGCTCCAGAACGTAGCCCCGCGAGTAGAGCAGAACAACGACCACGGTGAGGTAGAGGAGCAGCTTGAGCACGTCGCCGAGCAGGTCGGCAATGTACATGTTACTGAAGGTGAAGCCGACGTCATTCGAGGCGGTAGTCAGGGTGACCGCCGCTGCGCCGATCAGGGTCAGTTGGGTGGCCAGGAAAGTCACCGTTCGCTTGCGGTCCCTGACAAATAGATCAAGGATCAGGACGACGCACGCCATGAACAGCACGAAGATCTCTGCGCTGGCTAGGCGCAGATCGGGCATCTGAAACTGCAGATCGGCAAGAGTCATAGCGGCTACCAGTTATTGGATCTTGCTCAAGGCAACGTGACGCAACAGTTCATTGACCGAGCTGTGCATGATTTCGGTGAAGGGCTGCGGATAAAGACCCATAGCCAGCGTACCGACGGCAAACAGCACGAAGACCAGGAACTCGCGCGGATTGATATCAGTCAGTTCGGCCACGTGGTGATTGCTGACGGCGCCGAATATGACGCGCTTGTACATCCAAAGCGTGTACGCTGCCCCGACGATCATGGTCGTCGCAGCGGCAAACGCGATCCAGAAGTTGTAGCCAACCGCGGCCAGAATGACCATGAACTCGCCGACAAACCCGGAAGTCGCCGGCAGCCCGGCATTGGCCATGGCAAAGAGCATGAAGAACGCAGCGAACTTCGGCATTCGGTTTACCACGCCACCGTAGTCAGCGATCTGCCGCGAGTGCGCGCGGTCGTACATGACGCCGATCGAAAAGAACATTGCTCCAGAAACGAAGCCGTGCGAAATCATCTGGACCAGAGCGCCTTCGATCGCCAACGCGCTGAACATGAAGAAACCGAGCGTGACGAAACCCATATGGGCGATCGAAGAATAGGCAACGAGCTTCTTCATGTCGTCCTGGACCAGCGCGACGAAGCCAATGTAGATAATGGCGATCAGGGATAAACCGACCACGATGCCCGCCATTGCGTGCGAAGCGTCCGGAGCGATCGGCAGCGAGAAGCGGAGAAATCCGTATGCACCGAGCTTCAAGGCGATCGCAGCCAGAACGATCGAGCCACCGGTCGGTGCTTCGACGTGCGCATCAGGTAGCCAGGTGTGTACCGGCCACATCGGTACCTTGACCGCAAAGGCGACCAGGAAGGCCAGGAAGAGCCAAGTCTGGGCATTGAGCGCAAGCGGCATCTTGTGCCAGTCAAGAATGGCAAAACTGCCGCCCGACTGCATGTAGAGATAGAGCAGCGCGATCAGGAAGAGCAGGGACCCGAAGAGGGTAAACAGGAAGAACTTGAACGCCGCGTAAACCCGCCGCGGACCTCCCCAGATACCGATGATCAGATAAAGCGGGATCAGCGAGGCTTCGAAGAAAACGTAGAACAGCACGCCGTCGAGGGCTGAAAAGATCCCGTTCAGCAGACCCGACATGATCAGAAAGCCGGCGTTGTACTGCGCGACCTTGCTTTCGATCACTTGCCAACCAGCGAGGACGACGGTGACCGTGATGAAGCTGTTCAGGATCACGAAGGGCATCGAGATACCATCGACGCCGAGATGGTAGTTGGCGTTGAAACCCTTTATCCAGGGCGTGAGCTCGACGAACTGCATCGCCGGCGTACTCATGTCGAAGCCCGTATAGAGGGGAATCGTGACCAACAAGCCGGCGAGTGCACCGATCAGCGACAGCATCCGGGCCAATGGTGCATTGCGATCAGAGCCCGTCGCCAATACGACCAGACCGGCGAGGATCGGAACCCAGATGGCAAGAGAAAGAAGCGGCGTGCCTGACATATCGTTCCCAGTCTTCCTCAGCTCAGGCGCGCGTGACCCACAGGGTCATCAGAATGAACACGCCGATAATCATCGTAAATGCGTAGTGATAGATGTGCCCCGTCTGGAAAAGACGAACCAGCGTCGCAAACCAGGCAACCAGACGGGTTGCTCCATGGACGATCACGCCATCGATCAGACCGGCGTCACCGCCCTTCCATAGTCCTTTGCCGAGCAGGCGCGCGCCGCCGGCAAAAACGACCTCGTTGAAGCGGTCGAAGTAGTACTTGTTGTCGAGCAGCGTGTAAATGAAGCCGCTACGCTCCTTGATCGCAGCTGGAATATCCGGGCGCTTCATGTACAGGAACCATGCGCTGGCAACGCCGAGCAGGGCGAGCCAGAAGACCGGCGTACTGACCGCGTGTGTGGCCATCGCAAAGGCACCGTGGAAGTGATGCGCGAGTTCAACCATGACCGGGTGCGCTACCGAGTCAACGACGATAGCACCCTTGAAATAATCTCCAAAGAGCATCGGTTCGATCGCGACATAGCCAATGATCACTGAGGGAATCGCCAGCAGGATCAACGGCAGCGTTACCACCCACGGGGTCTCGTGCGGCTTCTGGCCGGGGGCCAGGCCGTGGTGCTCCTCGCCGTGCGCCTGATCAGCGTGGTGCGCGCCGTCCTCGTCGTGTCCCGCCGAGTGAGCGTGCGCTGCATCGTGCGCTGCTGCGTGCGCGGCCTGGTGCTCGTGGTGCGCCGCCTTGCCAAAGCGTTCCTCGCCGTGAAAAACGAGGAAATACATCCGGAAGGAGTAGAAGGCGGTGACGAAGACGCCCGCCATTACGGCGAAGTAGGCAAAACCAGAGCCCGGCAGATGAGACAGGGCTACCGCCTCGATGATCGAATCCTTGGAATAAAAGCCAGCAAAGAACGGGGTACCGATCAGTGCGAGCGATCCGATCAATGACGTGATCCAGGTGACCGGCATGTACTTGCGCAGGCCACCCATATTCCGGATGTCCTGATCATGATGCATGCCGATGATCACCGAACCTGCGGCGAGGAAGAGGAGCGCCTTGAAGAAGGCGTGCGTCATCAGATGAAAGATCGCCACGGAGTAGGCCGAGGCGCCCAGTGCAACCGTCATGTAGCCGAGTTGTGACAGGGTCGAATAGGCGACGACGCGCTTGATATCGTTCTGGATGATGCCGAGAAAGCCCATGAAGAGTGCAGTGACCGCGCCGATGACGATGACGAAGGAGAGTGCCGTGTCGGACAACTCAAAGAGCGGCGACATGCGCGCAACCATGAAGATGCCAGCTGTCACCATCGTCGCAGCATGGATCAGGGCCGAAATCGGCGTCGGACCCTCCATCGAATCCGGCAGCCACACGTGCAGCGGCACCTGCGCCGACTTGCCCATTGCACCGACGAAGAGCAGGATACAGATGGCCGTGAGCAGGGACACCCCGGCCTTATCGGCGCCAAACAAGGTGACCGTTTCGCGGGCAAGGGCAGGCGCCTTGGCGAAGACGGCCGCATAGTCAAGCGTGCCGAAGTAGGCGAGAACCAGGCCGATGCCGAGAATGAACCCGAAGTCGCCGACGCGATTAACCAGGAAAGCCTTCAGATTGGCGAAAATCGCACTCGGCCGCGTGTACCAGAAGCCGATCAGGAGATAGGACACGAGACCGACAGCTTCCCAACCGAAAAAGAGCTGCATGAAGTTGTTGCTCATGACCAGCATCAACATCGAGAAGGT
>NZ_JAVMKF010000121.1:0-3736 GCF_031732815.1 Accumulibacter sp.
ACCGGCTCGACGCCCATGGTCCACAGCGCCTGCGCTTCGAGCATGCCCTGATGGCGCATGGTCTCGACCGACCACAGCGAGAAGGCGAGCTTCTTCGGGAACTTCCCTGTCTTCGCCTTGTGCGTCGCGATCAGCGCCTCCGCCGCCTCCTTGCCGGCTTCCCAGGCCTGCTTCGTCGGCACGCGCGAGGGGTCGAAGCCGTAGAGATTGCGGCCGGTCGGCAGCGCGTCCGGGTTCTTCATCGGGTCGCCGCCGTAGGAGGTGGGAATGTAACGGCCGGCGAGGCCGTCCAGCAGTCCGCTCATCTCTCCGGCAGCGGCAAGCTGGCCATACCAGAGGCGACCCTGCTCGAAACGCTCGGCTAGCGCGGCGTCGGCGGGCTTTGCCGCCTTGCCGTCGAGCCAGTCGCGGAAAAGCTTGAACGGTGGTGCTTCGACGGTCTTCTCATAGCTGTCGACGAACATCTCGTCGAGCTCGTCGTCGGCGACGCCCGCCGCCTTCGCCGCACTTTCCCAGAACTTCTTGCCGAGCATCAGCAGCACGGTGCCGAGCCGGTGCGTCTCCTGCGGCGGCGTGGCGAAGGTATGCAGGCCGAGCGGCTGTGCGGTCTGCGCCAGTTCGTGCAGGTGATCGTGAAGCTCGTCGACGAACTTGCGGAAGTCGGCGGCGATCTGCGCATCGCTCCAGCCCATGTCCTTGTCGATGCGCTCCTTCTTCACGGCAGCCTTGAGGTCGGCGGCGAGCTTCTGCTTCACGGCGCCATCGTCCTGTGCCATCCAGGCGTGCAGCAGGTCGTGGATCCTCACCGTCGCCTCATGCAGGCCGGCCGGAGCGAAGGCCGGGGTCTGATGGGTAACGGTCGTGGCGCGACCACGGCGCTTGGTCTGCATCGCCTCGCCGATGTTGTCGACGATGTAGGGGTAGATCACCGGAACGTCGCCTACCGCCAGCATCGGGTAGTCGGTCATGGCGAGCCCGCGCTCCTTGCCCGGCAGCCATTCCTGCGAACCGTGCGTGCCATAGTGGATCAGTGCATCGGCCCTGAACTGCTCTCGCACCCACAGGTACTGCGCGAGGTAGTAGTGCGAAGGGACGGCCTTGGTCGAGTGATAGATGGCCTTTTCCTTGTCTTCCCATTTCTCGCCGCGCGGTGCCTGCGGCGTGAAGATCACCTTGCCGGCTGCGAAGCGCGGGATGACGAAATACGGTGCGCCATCGTTGCGGATGATCATCGCCGATTTCTCGGGCTCGCCCCAGCGTTCGGACAGTTCGCGGCGCACCGCTTCTGGCAGCGTCGCCAGCCAGGCGCGGTAGGTCGCGACCGGCAGCTTGTCGGCCAGGCCGTCGCGCAAGAGAGACTGCAATTGACCGTCGCGGTAGAACGGTGCCAGCAGGCGCTGCAGGTTGTTGATCAGCACGATCTCTTCCTCGGGGCGGGCGTCGTAGCCGGCGGCCTTCAGCGCCTGCAGCGTCGCGGCGAGGCTCTTCGGAAGATTGAGGTAGGAAGCGGAGAGGTTCTTCTCGCCCGGCGGGTAGTTCCAGAACATCACCGCCAGCTTCTTGTCGGCGTTCGGCAGGCGCTGCAGGCGGACCTGGTTGATGACCTTGGCGACGACGGCGCCCGACTGCTCGGGAATTACCGTCACCGCGTCATCGCCCTTCTTCTGCGCGCCGGCGATCACCGCGTCGGTGATGCCGGCGTATTCGCCCTGGGCGAGGAAGAAGGGTACGTCCATCAATGGCACGCCCTGCGGGTCGGCACGCCAGTCGGCCTCGTCGCCACGGCGATAGGAAAGCGCCTGCACCCAGGGGATGCCGAGGGCTTCCAGTTCCTTCTTGCGGCCTTCCGGATCGAGCACGATCTGCGTATTGATGACGGCGTCGGCAACCAGCTTGCCGTCGACCTTGAGCAGCCCGGCCTGCGGGCCCATCACCGGTGCGTACCAGGCCAGCGGCACGGCGCCGGCGGCCTCGATACGGGCGATGAGGTCGTCGACGAAGGCGGTCTGCTCGCTGCCGATGTAGGTCTGGTGCAGCGCGACGGCGATGACCGGCGGCTTCTTCGCCAGATCCACTTTCTTCCATTTCAGGTAGTCGGCGGTGTTGGCGAAGACGAGTCCGGGCGCCTTGGGGTGGTAGATCGCTGCCTTCGGGAATACCACCGGCAGCGCGATGCCGTCGAACGATTTACCCTGCCGGTGTGCCGCGAGCGTGCGGAAGAAGTTCTCGAAGTTGGGTCGGGCGCCGTTGACGTAGTAGGCATGCAGGCGGTCGGCGACGGCCTTGGGGAAGCCCTTGTTGTCGGGCTTGGCTTCGTGCATCCACAGTTGCGGGACGGAGAGGCCGGGCAGGGCCTTCACGAGTTTGGCACGCATCTGGTCCTGCAGGTGGTCGCGCGGGGCGTCGAAGACGACGACATCGGCGCCACGGAAGACGGAGGCGTCGACGTCGGCCGGCAGTTTTTCAGCCTGCTTCGATTCGACCTTGAAGCCGTGCGCGGCGCCGATCTCGGCGAGTTTCGTGAACTTGCCGTGCGGCACCGGGCTGACGGAAATGAAGAGCAGGGTATCTGCGTGCGCAGCGCTGGCGAGCGCGGCGGCTATGAGCAGTGTGCGGCGGAGGAATTTGCTGAGGGGCATGGGTTCGGCTTGCTGGTCGCAGGTGAATCAATGCAACGACTGGCTGGCGGGCTGGATGAGCTTGTCGTGCTGTTCGTGAGGCTGGTCAATAGATTTTTCGACTTGCGGTTCGTCGGCGATGGCCGTGAAGAGTTGTGCCCACTCCCGCTCGAGACGAAGTGCGAGCTGCTTCAGCATCGGTGGCATGTCGTCGTCGGCGTAGTGCTGCAGCAGCGCCAGGTTGCGCCGGATGCGGTTGGCCAGCCGCGGGCAGCCGAGGCAGGAAAAGCGCGTCATCATCGTCATCAGCGCGGCGATGAGCGACGTCGGGTCGGGCAGTGCGGGTCGTCGGGTCGTGTCCATCGTTCGCATCCTGTCTGTCTCGTCATCTCGTGTGGCCGGATTCCCCACCCCTCACGCAGCGCAGGCGGGCCTGCGGGAGGGGTGGGGCGGCCTGTCTCCTTCTTCTTCCTTCGGTTTTTTTAGAAGTCGGCCTGGAAGGCAACGCGGACGTTGCGGCCGGGCTGCGAGTAGAAGTCGACACCGAGCGGATTCGGGGCGTCGGCCTGGCGGATGTCGCTCCACAGCCAGTACTTCTTGTCGAAGACGTTGTTCAGCGCGACGGTCACGCGCGTGTCCCTGCTCGGCTTGACCCAGGCCGCGAGGTCGGTGACGCCGTAACCGGGAGTGCGGTAGTAGCGGCCAGCGCTGTCGTCGATGCGGTCCTTGCGCGTCGCGGCACGCAGGCGGGTTTCTGCTCCCCAGCTACCGGCATCGCGCACCAGGCCGAAGCTCGCCCGCATCGGCTCGACGCTGTTCAGCGGCTCGTTGTCTTCCTTGTTGTCGCCATGGGCATAAGCAATGGCACCATCGACGCGCCAGCCGGGCTGGAAGTCCCAGCTGCCGCGTGCCTCGGCGCCGTAGATGCGCACCTTGGTCAGGTTGCGCGACTGGTAGGTGGTGAAGCCTGGAATGCACGCCGGGTCGGACGGGCAATTGAGCCTTACGTTCTCGATGAAATCCTTGTAATTGTTGTTGAAGACGGCGATCTGGCCGCGTGCCGTGGCGGTCTTGGCGCGGAGGCCGAGCTCGATGCCGACGCTGGTTTCCGGCTTCAG
>NZ_JAVMKF010000121.1:3836-5204 GCF_031732815.1 Accumulibacter sp.
GGATAGTTTTCGCCGGCGATCGACTTGGACACGGTTCCGGTCGTCCGGTTGTAGCGCGTCGCGTCGCGCAGTTCCTCGACCTCCTGACGCATCAGGTCGACGCCATAGGTCAGCAGGTGCGTGATGCCGGTGCCGCCGAGCAGTGACTCGAACTGGAAGTTGAGGCCCGACGTCGTCTGGTCGAAGTAGAAATCCTGGTAGATGTCGCACTGGTTCGCACCGGCGATCGTTGCCGAGCAGGTCGCGCTGGTATTGCTGCGGCGCTGGTAGTTCTTGTTGTGCGTCTTCGAATCCTGATAGTAGGCCTTGGCAACCATGCGGTCGTAGAAGGCGCCGCCCGGCTTGTTCTCGTACTCGACGCTGTAGCGCGTACGCTTCACGTTGTCGTCACCGGTCATCGTCGAGATGCGGGGCAGCGAACCCGAGAGCCTCAGCACATCCGTCTGCACGTCCTGTTCGCGTGATTCGATCATCGTCGTGATGCGATGGCCGGCCGACGGTTTGAGCACGAGCTTGGCGATCATGCCGCGATCGGTCGTGTCGGCCGGGTTCGGCTTGCTGCGGGAAGGGCTGGCGCTGCCGTTCTTCCCCATGTTGTCGGTTTCGTGACCGTGAGCCTCGCCGTAGCCGATCATCAGTTCAGCCACATCGCCACGCAGTGCGCCGATGGCGCTGCCCGAAAACTGGTCGTTCGCGCCGAAATACCCGCCGCGGAAACGCACGCCGTACGGCTTGTCGCCGGGGGCGATGTCGGAAGGATCGAGTGTCACGAAGCCGACGACGCCGCCGATAGCATCCGACCCGTAGAGGCTCGACGCCGGGCCGCGCACGATTTCAACCTGTTTCAGGAAGTCCGTGAAAACCGACGGAGCCGCGTTCATCGTGAAATTGGTCGGGCCGCCACCGTTGTAGTAGTCGGGCAGGCGCACGCCGTCGACCATGGTCACGACGCGGTTGTCGTCGATGCCGCGGATGTTGATGCGCGTCGCGCCGAAGCGGCGCAGATCGCGACTCATGGCGACATCCGGTTCGTCGCGGAAGAGATCGGCATCGTCGGCCGGCAGGCGGCGATCCATCTCCTCGCGGGTGACGGCGGTGACAGTGACCGGCAGGTCGTCGATCGCGGCCGCGCTACGCGTGGCGGTGACAACGGTGTCGCGCAACTGCTGGTCGGCCTGCGCGTGCAGGGAGGCGGTGGCGAGCGCCGCGGCGAGCGCGGCGGTCAGGGGATTGAGAGTGAAAACCCGGCGCGAGCCGGCGAGTCCGACAGACATGCAAACCTCCAGTGAGCTATTTTTCTGTTAGCTGGCTGGCGCATGGCTGGCTGGCGACGTGGAACGGAAGAGCGGAGCGGCCGGGGAATGTCCT
>NZ_JAVMKF010000122.1:0-5194 GCF_031732815.1 Accumulibacter sp.
CGATGGCGGTGGGCAAGCGCCAGGCCGTCGGCGCCGCACGCGGCAACCAGCGTCTTGTGGCCGAGTTTGCGGTTGATCTCCATCAGGGCCATTCCGAAGGCCGGATCGTCGTCGATCAGCAGGATGACCTGGTCGCCGGCCGCCAGCCGCGCGCGGTCATCAACGATCGCTTTCGCCGGCTCGCTGCGCGGCGGCGCCTCGCCCGCCGGCAGACCTGCCGGGGCGACCTGGCCCGCCGGTCGCTCGGGCAGGCGCAAGGCAAACATGCTGCCCTTGCCCGGCACGCTGGTCAGCTCGATGTCGCCGCCCAGCAAGCGAGCAAAGCGCAGGCTGATGGTCAAACCGAGGCCGGTGCCACCGTATTCGCGCGAAGTCGAGCCATCGACCTGACGAAACGCCTCGAAGATCAGGCTCTGCTGATCCTCAGCAATGCCAATACCGGAATCCTGCACCTCGATGCGGATCGGCAGGCTATCGCCGACATGGCGGCGGAAACGCAGCGTGACGCCGCCCTCTTTGGTGAACTTGAACGCGTTGGACAGCAGATTGCGCAGAATCTGCCCGATCTTGTCCGCATCGCTGACAAAACTGCCGCGCACCTCGTCTTCGATGACAAAGCTCAGACCGCGCTCGTGCGCCGTCTGTTCGAACAGTTCCTGGCAGCTCGTCGCCAGCGCGCCGCTGTCGACCTCGGACCAGGTGAGGTCCATGCGACCCGCCTCGACCTTCGACAAGTCGAGCACATCGTTGATCAGCCGGAGCAAGTCTTCGCCCGAGCGGTGAATGATCTCCGCCTGCTTGGTCTCCTCCGGGTCAAGGTGCTGCTTCTCGTTGGCGATCATCATCTTGGACAGCAGGATGATGGCGTTCAGCGGCGTGCGCAGTTCATGCGACATGTTGGCCAGGAACTCCGACTTGTAGTGACCGGAACGTTCGAGTTCGCGCGCCCTGGCGTCGAGTTCCTCGCGCGATCGGCGCAACTCCACGTTGCTCTGTTCGAGCTGACGCTGCTGTTCCTGCAACTGCGCATTGGTTTGCTGCAACTCCTCGCTCTGCTGCTGCACCTGCTGCTGCTGTTCCTCCAGTTGGGCGTTGCTCTGGCGCAGTTCTTCGGCCTGCTGCTGCAACAACTGCTGCTGCTCCTCCATGCGTGCGTTGGCTTCCTGCAGGCGGCTGCTTTGCGCGCGTGCCTCCTGTTCCGCATTCTCCGCCACAGTGAGCAGAGCGCGCACGCGCTCCTGCTGTTGGGCAGCGTAGAGGAAGGCAGCGATCCTCTCGCTGGCGCCGAGCAGGAACTCGAGCTTGAGCGCGTCGAAGCGCTCGAAGCCCGCCAGTTCGACCACCCCCAGCAAGTCGTCTTCGCGCAGCAAGGGATACGTGTAGACGTAGTACGGAGCGGCGTTTACGACGCCGGTGACGACCGGCGTGGCGTCCGGCGCCACCGCGGTCAGGATGATCGGCTTCTTCTCGCGCGCGACCTGGCCGACGGCGCCCTCGCCAAACTGGAAGCGGTTGCCCAGATGCGCGCGCTGCACGTGCATGTAGCTGCCGAGCAAATCCAGCGTCCCGTCCTCCGGGCGATGAATGTAAAGGACGCCGCGGCCCGCTGCGAGGTAACGCCCGAGCACACTGATCGCCGTGTCCGCCTGCTGCTGCACCGACATCCCGCCGCTCAGCTCGCCCGACAAGGCGTTGTAGCCATCCTTGACCCAGTTGCGCGCCTCGTTCTCCTCCTGTGCCTGGCGCAGCATCTGGTTCATGCGGTTGACGGCCTTGCCGAGTTGGTCGCGCGCCGAGAGCAGCGGCGGATCGCGCGAGAAATCGCCCCGACCAATCGCTTCCGCGCGCTCGGCCAGGCGCACCAGCGTACCGATCATCACGTTGACCGAATACGCCATGCTCGAAGTATCGCCCGCTGCGACCGGCAACGACGCCGACAGGTCGCCCTCCGACAGTCGCTGCATGACCTCCTGCACCGCCGCCGGCTCGCCACCCAGAGGGCGGACGATGCTGCGCGTGATCAGAAAGGCGGTGATGCTCCCGCCGAGTAGCGCAAACGCCGCCAGCAGCGCCATCCAGAAGCGCGCCGTGGCATACGCCTGGTCGCTCTGGACAATCCTTTCGCGCGTGAACCGATCCTGCAGGTCCATGAATTCCCCGAGCAATTCCTGGACCTTGCGGTTACCGGGGAAAGCCCGTTCGAGCAACACGTGACCCGCCTCGGTGGTCTTGCCGGCGAGCCCAAGGGCGACGACCTGATCGTTGGCCGGTCGCGCTGCCTCGCGCGCTTCCTTGACTCGCGAGAGCAGTGCGCGGCCCTCGTCGGAGAGCGACTGCTTGTCGAGTTCATCCCAGGCACGCTCGAAATCCTGGCGCGCCTGCTCGATATCGCCCTTAACGTTACGAATCACCTCCGGATCGGTGACGATGACCAGCGTGCGGATGTCGCGCGCCATCCGGTATTCCGCCTCTGACAAGTTCTCGGCGACCATCAGGCGGGGCAGGTTGACCTGCCCAATCAACTTGACCTTGTCATCGAGCGAGGCCATGCTGACGAAGCCGAGCACGGTGATGCCGATCAGCAACGCAAGCAGCAGGCCAAATCCCAGGCCAAGGCGGTGGCCAACCTTCAGCTTGGCAAGCATCATGACACTCCTTCTCCGGTGCGCTCTGCCCGGTCGCCAGCCGTGCGGCGACACGAGCGCCGTGCCAGCCGCTCGTCCGGGTCAAGGATCTGTCGCAGGCAAGCGCCGTACGGCAACGACAAAAGCAGGGAAATCGCCAACATTCGAGTGAAAACCGAGGAGCAATCAGGCTGAATGGAAACCGAGGCAAAACATGTTATCAGACGATCGGGGCAAGGGTTGATTTCTGCTTGCGCTTTGCGCCGCGCGGATGCGCAATGCGCCGCACCGACCGCTTGGCGAGCTGGCGCGACGTCTTGTGCGAGCCCGGCCAAGCGGGTAATCTGCGCCCCTCCCAACTTGTGATACCTGCGCGCCGACGATGCCCGAGCACGATTTCCTGCACCGTTTCCTGTTCGAGCAACTCGCCGTGCGCGGCGAAATCGTCCAGCTCGACACCACTTGGCAGACCGTGCTGGCGCGCCGCGCGTATCCGCCAGCGATACGCCGAGTGCTCGGCGAAGCCAGCGCAGCGGCCGCGCTGCTCGCCGCCACGATCAAGTTTGCCGGCCGCCTGACGCTGCAGATTCAGTCGGCGGGACCGCTGCGCCTGCTCGTCGTGCAGGTCACCAGCGAACGCACGCTGCGCGCTCTCGCGCGCTGGGAAGGCGAACCTGAAACGGCCGCGCTGAACGACCTGTGCGCCGGCGGCAGGCTGATCCTGACCCTCGATCCGGGCCTGGGGCGGGAGCCGCATCAAGGCGTCGTCAGCCTCGATGGCGACACGCTGGCAAGCGCGCTGGAAACCTACTTCGCGCGCTCCGAACAATTGCCGACGCGCTTTCAGCTCGCTGCCGACGAGCGCGTCGCCGCCGGGTTACTGCTACAGCGGATGCCCGAGACGCAGAGCAAGGACCCGGATGGCTGGAACCGGCTGGCCACGCTGGCGGCCACGCTGCGCCCGGCCGAATTGCTCGAACTCGAGCCGACCGCCCTGCTCCACCGCCTCTTCCACGCTGAAGAAGTGCACCGCTTTGCGCCCGAGCGCTTCAGCTTCCGTTGCAACTGCTCGCGCGAACGCACCGCCAGCATGCTGCTCGCGCTCGGCAGCGATGAACTCCGGGAAACCGCCGACGAGCACGGCGACCTGCACGTGGACTGTGAGTTTTGCGGCCACCGCTACACCTTCGACTCGATCGACATCGCCGGCCTGCTCGCCGGCTGCCCGCCGGACGCCTGCGCGCTGCGCCATTGACCTCGCTCGCGCAGCCCGCCGGCGTTCCTCAGGGCGGATCGCCGACGACTTCCGCGTAGAGATCGTGTTCGTCCGCATCGACCACGCGCACCCGCAGAAAGTCGCCCGGCCTGGCGTGAAAATGACCTTCGACGAAGACCACCCCGTCGATTTCCGGCGCGTCGGCTGACGAGCGCGCGATCGTTCCCTCGTCGTCGACCTCATCGACGAGAACCTCGATTTCACGTCCGATCTTGCCTGCCAGCAGTTCGGCCGAGATATCCTCCTGCACCTCCATCAATCGCCGCCGCCGCTCCTCGCGGACTTCCTCCGGCAGCGCCCCGGGCAGTGCATTCGCCGCTGCGCCGGCAACCGGTGAATAGGCGAAACAGCCGACGCGATCGAGCCGGGCTTGCTCGATGAAAGCCAGCAGTTCCTCGAACTCGGCCTCGCTCTCGCCCGGGAAACCGGTGATGAAAGTGCTGCGCACGGTGATTTCCGGGCAGACGGCGCGCCAGGCCCGTATCCGCTCGAGATTGTTTTCCGCGCTCGCCGGGCGTTTCATCGCCGCCAGAATGCGCGGGCTGGCGTGCTGGAACGGGACGTCGAGGTAAGGCAGAATCTTCCCCTCGGCCATCAGCGGAATGAGTTCATCGACGCTCGGATAGGGATAGACATAGTGCAGGCGGACCCACACCCCGAGTTCGCCGAGCGCCTGACACAGCTCGCGCAGCCGGCTGCGTAGCGGTCGGCCACCGACGAAACTCGTGCGGTATTTCAGATCGACGCCGTAGGCGCTGGTGTCCTGCGCAATGACCAGCAGTTCGCGCACGCCGGCCGCCGCCAGCACCTCGGCTTCGCGCAGCACGTCGCCAATCGGCCGGCTGACCAGCGGACCGCGCAAAGCCGGAATGATGCAGAACGTACAGCCGTGATTGCACCCCTCGGAGATTTTCAGATAGGCAAAATGCTGCGGCGTCAGCTTGATCCCCTGCGCCGGAACGAGGCTGGTGAACGGTTCGTGCGGCTGCGGCAGATGCGCGTGCACGTGCTGCAGCACTTCGTCGGTTGCGTGCGGCCCGGTCACCGCCAGAACCTGCGGATAAGCCTGCCGGACGACATCGCCCTTCGCCCCCAGGCAACCGGTAACGATCACTTTACCGTTCTCGTTCAGCGCTTCGCCGATCGCCTCCAGCGACTCCTCGACGGCCGCGTCGATGAAGCCGCAGGTGTTGACCAGAACCAGATCGGCGCCGTCGTACGACGGAGAAATCACGTAGCCTTCGGCGCGCAGGCGGGTGAGAATCTGTTCCGAATCGACCAGCGCTTTCGGGCA
>NZ_JAVMKF010000123.1:0-5179 GCF_031732815.1 Accumulibacter sp.
AACGACGCCTGGTGCGTGTCGATCGAACACAAGCTCGGCATCCACGCCAGCCCGACCGCGATCATGGCTTTCGGCGACCACAGCGGGGCGATCGGCCATCTGGTCGGGGAAGAGAACCGTGGCCTGGAATACATGTTCATCATGATGAATGCGGCCCGTTTCGGCGTCGGTCTGGAAGGCGTCGCGGTGTGCGAACGCGCCTACCAGCGAGCGCGCGACTATGCCCGCGAGCGCATCCAGTGCACCGACATCGGTGTGCGCGGCGGCCCGAAAGTGCCGATCATCGCGCATCCGGACGTTCGTCGCATGCTGATGACGATGAAGGCGTACGCCGAAGCGACGCGCGCGCTGGCCTATGTCGTCGCCGCTGCGCACGACGCGGCCATGCGCCATCCGGACGAGGGCGAACGCAAGGCGAATCAGGCTTTCGTCGACCTGATGATCCCGGTGGTCAAGGGCTGGAGCACGGAAACCGGCGTCATGGTGGCCTCGCTCGGTGTGCAGGTACACGGCGGCATGGGCTATGTCGAGGAAACCGGTGCCGCGCAGCACCTGCGTGACGCGCAGATTTCGACGATCTACGAGGGGACGACCGGCATTCAGGCGAACGACCTGATCGGACGCAAGATTGCCCGTGAAAGCGGAGCGACGCTGAAGGTGGTGATCGAGGCCATGCGCGCGCTCGACGCCGACCTGGCGCAGCAAGCGGGCGGGCATTTCGTCGCCATCCGCAACCGCCTGCGCACCGGCGTCGATGCCTTGGCGGCGGCCGGTGGCTGGCTGGTTGCCACCTACGGATCGGATGTACGCGCGGCGGCGGCCGGTGCCGTACCCTTCCTCAAGCTGTTGGGGACGGTTGCTGGCGGCTGGTTGATGGCGCGCGCTGCGCTCGCCGCGCAGGCGAGGATCGCGGCAGGCGACAGCGATCCGTTCTTCGTGGCAAAGATCGGCACTGCCCGCTTCTACGCCGATCACATCCTGTCGCAGGCGCCCGGCCTGGCGAGCACCGTCACCGACGGTGCCGAAGGGGTGATGGCCCTGGCGGAAGACATGTTCTGAGTTTTTTATTCGCTGCCCGGCGCCGCCGGTGGATTTCCCACCGCGCGGCCTCCGGCGGCCAACCCCGGCACGCACAGGAAAGCCGATGCAAAGCGATCACAAACTCGTCCACACCAGCCTGATACCGATCCGTTGGGGTGACATGGACGCCTATGGGCACGTCAACAATACGATCTACTTTCGCTACATGGAACAGTGCCGGGTCGAGTATCTGGAGGGATTGGGCTATACGATCATGCCGCGCGGTACGGCGCCGGTGATCATCAACGCCGCGTGCACTTTTCTCATCCCGCTCAACTACCCGGGGGTCATCGAAGTACGCATGTACTGCGGCCAGCCCGGACGGAGCAGCGTGCCGACCTACTACGAGATAGGCCTGACCGGCGAGGAGACGATCTACGCCACCGGCGACGCCAAGATCGTCTGGATGGACGTGGAAAGCGGCAAGTCGGTGCCGATACCGGATGCGCTGCGCGCCCAGTTGAGCGGTTGATCCGACGGCAAGGACAGGCGAGACGGGAGGAGAGAATGATGCAGTCGAGTGAACTCTGGCGTCCGAGCGCTGAACGCATGGCGGCGGCCCGCCTGAGTGCCTTCATGGCTGAGGTCAACCGGCGCTGGCAGGCGGCTTGCGACGACTATGCCAGCTTGTGGCGCTGGTCGGTTGCCCAGCCAGAGGCGTTCTGGACGACGGTCTGGGATCATTGCGGAATGCTCGGCGAGCGCGGTCAGATCGCGCTCGAGGACGGCGAGCGAATGCCCGGCGCGCGCTGGTTTCCGCAGGCGACGGTCAACTACGCCGAGAACCTCCTGCGCCAACGCGACGACAGAGACGCGCTGGTCTTCTGGGGCGAGGACAAGGTCAAGCGCCGCCTGTCGCGCCGGCAGCTCTACGGTGAAGTCGCGCGCTGTGCGCAGGCGCTGCGCGCCGCCGGAGTCGGGCAGGGCGACCGTGTCGCGGGCTTCCTGCCGAACATGCCCGAGGCGGTGATCGCCATGCTGGCGAGCGCCGCGCTGGGCGCCATCTGGTCGTCGGCCTCGCCCGACTTCGGCGTGCAGGGCGTACTCGACCGCTTCGGTCAGATCGAACCGAAAGTGCTGTTCTGCGTCGATGGCTACTGGTACAACGGCAAGGCGATCGATTGCCGCGAGAAGAACGCGAAGATCGTCGAACGCCTGCCGTCTCTCGCGCGCAGCGTCGTCGTCGGCTATCTCGACGAGGCGGACGAAGCCGGCGCAGCGGCCGGCAACCAGCAGCGCTGGACCGATTTTCTGGCGCCGTTCGCCGGCGACGAGCTTGACTGTCAGCCGCTCCCCTTTGCCCATCCGCTGTTCATCATGTTCTCCTCGGGCACCACCGGCGTTCCCAAGTGCATCGTGCATGGGCATGGTGGCGCCTTGCTGCAGCATCTCAAGGAACACCAGTTGCACGGCGATGTCGTTCCTGGCGATCGCCTGTTCTACTTCACGACCTGTGGCTGGATGATGTGGAACTGGCTGGTCTCGGGCCTCGCCTCGCAGGCAACGCTGCTCCTCTACGACGGTTCGCCATTCATTGCGGGGGCTTCCGGCCGAGCGGGAACGATCCTCTTCGACTTGGCCGACAGCGAAGGCATGACGCACTTCGGGACCTCGGCCAAGTTCATCGACGCGCTCGCCAAGAGCGGGCTGCAGCCGCGTCGCACGCACCGGCTGGAGGCGCTGCGCACGATCTTCTCTACCGGCAGCCCGCTGGCGCCCGAGGGTTTCGACTACGTCTATCGCGAGATCAAGGCCGATCTGCAACTCGCGTCGATCTCCGGCGGCACCGACATCCTTTCCTGTTTCGCCCTGGGCAGTCCGCTGCTCCCGGTCAACCGCGGCGAACTCCAGTGTCGCGGGCTCGGCATGGCGGTGGCCGTTTTCGACGACGAGGGACAGCCGATCGCCGCCGGGCGCGGCGAGCGCGGCGAACTCGTCTGCACCAGGCCGTTTCCCGCCATGCCGATCGGTTTCTGGAACGATCCGGACGGCGCCAAATACCATGCCGCGTACTTTGCCCGCTTTCCCGGCGTCTGGTGTCACGGCGACTTCGTCGAATTGACCGCGAGCGAAGGAATGATCATCTACGGGCGATCGGACGCCGTTCTCAACCCGGGTGGCGTGCGCATCGGCACAGCCGAAATCTACCGCCAGGTCGAGCAATTGCCCGAGGTCGTCGAGTCGCTGGTCATTGGCCAGGACTGGCAGAACGACGTGCGCGTCGTCCTCTTCGTCAAGCTGCGCGAAGGAGTGGCACTGGACGACGCATTGCGCGAGCGCATCCGGCAGCAGATCCGCGACAACACGACCCCTCGCCATGTGCCGGCGAAGGTCCTGCAGGTGCTCGACATTCCACGGACAAAAAGTGGAAAGATCGTCGAACTCGCTGTGCGCAACGTCGTGCATGGACGGCCGGTGAAGAACGTCGAGGCGCTGGCCAACCCGGAAGCGCTCGAGGGCTATCGCGCGCGGCCCGAGTTGCAGAACTGATCAGCGCGCCCGCGATCATGACCCTGCACCGATCCCGACGCGCTACGCTTGCTCTGGTCGTTCTCATCGTCGTCCTGCTCCTTTTCCGCAGTGGCGCAGCGCAGGCGGGCGGCAGCGCCGGCAGCCCGCCGCTCGGCGCGTGGCTGGCGCCGGACGGCATGCCGCCGCCAGCGATCGTCTACGACGCCGTCGGTCGTTGCCTGTCGGCACCGCATTGCCCGGACCGCGAGCAACTGAAACGCCTGCTCGAACGCTATGAGCGCAACTACGGCCAGCGTCTGGCAAGTGAGCGGCCGGTCGCCGCTCCGCCGACCCGGCGCGAGGTGGCGCCAACGCCGGCGGCACAGATACAGCCTGCCTACCGCGAGGCGAGCCAGGTGCGTCCGGAATTTTCCCATGTCGGCGAACCGCTTGCCGCACCGCCGCCAGCGCCAGCCCGCATGAAGGGCAACCGAGCTCCCGCTGCCATACCGGCGGGTGGCGGCCTGGGCAGGAGCGGCGAACGCCCGGTGGCGAAGGCAGTCACCCGCGCCGCGCCGGCAACTACAGCGCGCGGCAAAGCCGTTGATCGACCGGTAGTCGCTGCGCGCGGTTCGGCACAGGTCGCCGCCGCTGCGCGTGCGCCGGGGCGCAAGGCACGCTAGGCGCCCGCGACGGGCAGCATGAACGCCGTCTTGCAGGCCGCCGTCGGCTACCTCCTGCTCCTGTCGGTCGCCTGGTTGCTCTCGGCTCGGCGGGCGGCGGTTCCCTGGCGAACGGTCATCGGCGGTGGGCTGTTGCAGTTCGCGCTCGCCGTCACCATCCTGCGCGTGCCTGGCGCGCGTGAAGTCTTCGCCGCCTGCAACGACCTGCTGCTCGCCGTGGTCGCTGCGACCGGCGAGGGGACGCGGCTCGTCTTCGGCTTCCTCGGCGGTGCGGCGCTGCCCTATGCCGAGACCGCTCCGGGGGCAAGCTTTGTTCTCGCCTTCAAGGCCTTCCCCGTCGTTCTCGTGATGAGCGCGCTGTCGGCAGTGCTCTACTACTGGCGCGTGCTGCCGCTGCTCGTGCGCGGCTTTTCCGCGCTGCTCGAACGTACACTCGCCGTCGGCGGGGCGGTCGGGATGTCGACCGCGGCAAACGTCCTCGTCGGCATGATCGAAGCGCCTCTGCTGATCCGTCCCTACCTGGGCAGCGTCAGTCGCGGCGAGTTGTTCATCATCATGACCGGCGGCATGGCCGGTGTCGCGGGCACCGTCATGGCACTCTACGCCAGCATTCTGGCGCCGGTCGTTCCCGACGCGCTGGGGCATATCCTCGCCGCATCGTTCATCAGCGCGCCGGCAGCCATCGTCTTCGCGGTTATCCTGGTTCCGCCGGAAGCGGCTCCGACCGGCGGCAGCCGCCAGTTGCCGAGCACCGAGAAGAGCACCATGGAAGCGATCACGCGTGGTACGAGCGAAGGCGTCAACCTGCTGATCAACATCGTCGCCATGCTGATCGTCCTCGTCGCCCTGGTCAGCCTGGTCAATCAGCTTCTCGGCATGCTGCCGCCGGTGGCGGGCAGCGCCCTGTCGCTACAGCGCATGCTTGGCTGGTTGATGGCACCACTCGCCTGGATGGCCGGCGTTCC
>NZ_JAVMKF010000124.1:0-29032 GCF_031732815.1 Accumulibacter sp.
ATTCTCCGCCATCTTCGCGCGCCAGATTTCCGCGGTTCTTCGCAGCCACTAACAAAGGGCTGCGCCTGCTGAGCAGTCAGGTCGGCGTTGCCGAGTTTCGCGTGCGGGCGAGCAGCCCGTTGGCCGGTGTTCGGCTGGGCGACCTGCACCTGCGCGTGCGGCACGGAGTTACGGTGGTTGGGCAATGGGTAAACGGCAGCTTTGCGTCTGCCATGGGCCCGGAGACGCGCATCGAACCCGGCGCGATTCTGGTTGTGGTCGGCGCGCACGCGAATCTGACGAAGGTTGAACGTCTGGCGATACCGGTTCGCCGCCGGGGGCCAATCGTTGTTGCGGGCTACGGTGTCGTCGGCAGGCGACTGGTCGAGCTGCTGAACGAGGCAGGAGAAACGACCACGGTCATCGACAAGGAGCCAATTCCAGGAGTCGATATCGTCGGCAACGTGCTCGAGCATGCCACGCTGGAGCGCGCCAGAGTGTGTTGGGCAAGCGCTGTCGTTCTCGCCTTGAGCAATGATAGCGAAGGAATTTTTGCCACGGCCGTGGTGCGCGATCACGCCCCGGAAGTGCCCTTGATCGTGCGCGCCGAGCGGACTGCCAATGTCGCCCGCCTCTACCAGGCGGGTGCTGACTGTGCTTTGTCGCTCGGTCAGATTGCCGGGCGGACGCTGAGCTATTACCTGCGCGGCGAGCAGGCGGTGGCCATTGACAGTCGTCTGAGGTTCATCCGCGTCGCCCCTGGGCTGCTGGTCGGTGGGCATCCGGTGCGCGACCGAGTGCGCGAGCGAACGGGTGCAGCGCTGGTCGCCGTCGAACGTGGGCCGGGCGTAATCGTGGATTTCGAGGATGACTTCTTGGTTCGCCCGGATGATAGCCTGCTGGTTTGCGGGACCAGCCCCGAGCTGTCATCGTTCATTCGCGAGTTCAGGGCGACCGCGGCGCAAGCTCAGCGCACCTGAGAAACGGGCACTCAGTCGCCAACGAGCGGGTTTACTCGGGCCCGGGAATATGGTGTGATGTGCGGGATTCGTCGCGGTGCACGAGTGGCCGTTGCTGCCGGGACAGGCGTATCCAGCCTGAGACTTCCAGCAGAATCCGTGTGCAGTGTCCGGGCGAGTTCCCGATCCCAACAAATTGCCGGAGGTGCAACATCATGAAGATTCGTCTGCTGGTTTTGTCCGCCCTGCTTGCTCTGGCCGCATCGGCGTGTGGGCAAAAGGAAGATGCCGCAAAAGCGGCGGCCAAGGAGTCGGCGCAAAAGGCCGAGGAGGCCGCGAAGAAAGCTGGCGAAGCCGTTGGGGCAGCCGCGGTAGCCACCAAGGAGGCGGCGAAGGATGCCGCCGTGGCGACCAAGGAAGCGGCGAAGGATGCCGCTGTTGCCGCCAAGGAAACCGCGGCTGGGGCGGCCGCTACGGCCACTGAAAAGACCAAGGAAGTGGTTGAGGCAACCAAGGAAGCCGGCAAAGAGGCGGTTGCCAAGGCGGCCGACGCGACCAAGGAGGCTGCTGACAAAGCCAAGGCTGCGGTCGGCAAGTAGGGCGCAGCACGCGCGGGGGAGCATCGGCCTGTGCGCACGGTGCTTGCCCGCTCGTCGCAGCCGGGGGCAATGCCTGGCCTGCGTCCTGCTGCTGCGCAGCAGGATCAGTCGGTCGCCGGCACGGGAGCCGGGCGTGTGGCAAGTTGTACGCGGTTTCGCCCCTGAGTTTTCGCCGTGTACAGGGCGCGGTCGGCGCGCGCGACGAGTTCGGCTGCCGACTCTCCGTTGACGAGGTCGGCGACGCCGATCGATACGGTAAAGTTTCCCACCCAGGTTTCGTTCTTGCCATTCTGTTTGACGCGACTCGCGGCGACCATCGCGCGCAGCGCCTCCGCCAGGCCGACGGCGCCACCGCGCGGCGTCTGCGGCAGGAGCACGGCGAATTCCTCGCCGCCGTAGCGTGACGCCGTATCCTTGCCTTTGACGTTTGCCCGCAGGATCTCCGCTACCTTGATCAGTACCCTGTCGCCAAACGGGTGGCCGTAGGTATCGTTCAGACGCTTGAAGGAATCAAGGTCGATCATCAGCAGGCATGGTCCCGGGAGGACGCCGGCATCCATTGCCTTGATCGATTCGGCAATTGCCAAGTCGAAGCCGCGGCGGTTGGTCAGACCGGTCAGCGGGTCGAGCAAGGCCTCTTCGCGCGCACGTGCGACATCACTACGCAACTGCTGCGCCTCGCGCATGCTCTGCTCGAGCTGTTCCTGCAGTGCGGAAATCGCCGACTGCATTTCGCGCGTTCCGCGCAAGATGTCCTCGACGCCGACGCCGTATTGACCTCGCGCTCCCGGAGGTTCCACCAGTTTGCCACTCCAGCGTTCAAGCGAGTCGCCGAAGCGCGTTGCTTGATTGCCCGCTTCAACCGCCGAGGCCGAAACCTGATCGACCAGTTGCGTTACGCTGTCGCCGATCCGCTGGGCAGCCTGCGCATCGAGCGCCGCGATGTACTTCGCATAGAGGGCATAAGTCGTCTGGTCGTCCAGGCGCTCTCCGCGCTGGAGTATCGTGTCGATGGCTGCCTGCAGATCGGGATTGATTCCGGCAACGTACTCGTACCAGATCGCATAGCTGGCCGGATGCAGGCCGGCTGCCTGCTGGGCCATGCGCTTGACTGCCAGACGCAAGTACTCGGCGCTCTGCACCGTGTCGTGGCGATACTTCATATCCTCTTCCCCTTTTCTCTGTCCCTGGCCGCTGCCGGCTGTCCTGCGCGCCAGGCGGGCATTTGGCTGCGCGCCTCAGGGTACCGCCGGCGCATCAAGAATCATCCGGCCTGCGCGCAATACCCGTTCGACCTCGCCCTCTGGCAGCGGACGGCTGAACAGATAGCCCTGCATCTTGTGGCAACCCGCGTGTTTGAGAAACTCGACCTGGGCCTGAGTTTCGACGCCTTCGGCGATCACTTCGAGTTCAAGGCTGCGAGCCATCGCGATGATTGCCGTCGTGATGCCAGCATCGTTCGCATTATGCGGCAAGCCGCGGATAAAACTCTGATCGATCTTCAACATGCCAATGGGAAAGCGCTTGACGTAGGAAAGCGATGAGTAGCCAGTGCCGAAGTCATCGATCGCGAAATGAACGCCAAGTGCCTTGAGGCGGAGCAATCCTTCGGCGCGGCGCACCTCGGCCTGCATCAGAATACTCTCGGTCAGTTCGAGCTCAAGGCATTCAGGACTGATCCCGGTCTGCGCGACAATTGCCGCAACGCGGCCGATGAAATCGCTGCCGCGCAGTTGTCGGGCGGAAACGTTGACCGCGATGCGCGGCATCGGTACGCCGCGCTGCTGCCACTCAATCGTCTGCAGGCACGCCTTGTGAATCACCCACTCTCCCATGGCTACGATCAGGCCGCTTTCTTCCGCAACCGGGATGAAATCGATCGGCGAGACCAGGCCGTGCTCCGGATGGCGCCAACGGATGAGCGCTTCGAGCCCGACGACCGAACCATCGGCGGTGCCAATTTGCGGTTGATAGAACAGGCAGAATTCTTCGCGTTCAAGTCCTTTGCGTATGTCATTTTCCAGGGCGAGCCGCGTCATCGCCTGGTTGGTCAGCGCTTTGCTGTATTTCTGCCAATTGTTGCGGCCCTGCGCCTTGGCGTGATTCATCGCCGTATCGGCGTGTTTGAGCAGCGACGCCGCATCGTCACCGTCCTCGGGGAAGGTGGCGATGCCGATGCTGGAAGTGACCGTGATCTCCTGTTCGCTGATCACGAAGGGGCGACTGAGCAGGGCCAGCATGCGCTCGGCGATCGGTGTGATGACCTGAGTGTCGTCGACCCCGGGCAGGACGACGGTGAACTCATCGCCGCCCAGACGTGCGAACTGGGGGCCGAATTGATCAAGCGCCGGGCGCGAAACGAAGTCACCGGGGCGAAGTTTCTGCTTCAGCCGATCGGCCACCGCCTGCAGCAGGTAGTCTCCGGCGTTGTGGCCCAGCGTGTCGTTGATCCGCTTGAAGTCGTCGAGGTCGAGGAAGAGAAGCGCCAGTGGTCGGCGCGCGCGGCGGGCGCGGAGTAATTCGCCCTCCAGGCGTTCGAGGAATCCCTGCCGGTTGGGCATGCCGGTCAGGGCGTCGAAGTAAGCCAGGCGACGCACTTTTTCCTCGTTCAGCTTCTGCAGCGTGATGTCACGTACGACGATCACCACCTGATTCTCGCCGCTCGGTGCGATGCGCGCTTCGTAGTGGTGACGTCCGTCGGGCATGGGCAGTTTGTAGGTCACCGCTTGCAGGCCCTGGCGGGCGAGCGTGCGCTCGATGCCGTGCAGAATCACTTCGGCGGCATCACTCGGGAGAATCTCGGACAGGCGCTTGCCCAGAAAGTCTTCCGGCGGAACGAAAGGCAGTTGGCCAAAGGCGGGCTTGAAGTCGAGGTAACGGCCCTCTCCGTCGAGGACGAAGATCATGTCCGGGATGGCTCGCGTGATTGCTGCCTGCTTTTCCTCGAGTTCGCGCAAGCGGCGCGCTGCCTGCGCCGAGCGCACCACGTAGCGCGCTCGATGGCCGAGCATCGGCCAGTTGATCGGCTTGGCGATGAAGTCGTTGGCGCCCGCCATGTACGCCTGGTTGATCGACCTCAGGTCGTCCATGCCGGTGACCATGACGACTGGCAGGTCGGTTGCGTCCCAGTTCTCGCGTATGCGCCGGCAGACCTGGAATCCGTCGAGGCCCGCCATCTCAACGTCGAGCAGAACGAGACTCGGCACGGCGGCGGCCAGCATGTCGAGCGCAGCCAGCCCGTCGGCCGCTTCGCTGACCTCGAATTCAAAGCGAGTCAAGGTTTCGCGTTCGAGCAGGCGCATGACCTGGTCGTCATCGACAATCAGCACGGAGGGCCGCAGTGCTTCAGCGGGCGGTTGCCCTGCCTGATCCTCCAGCGCATCTGAACTTGCATTCTGCTGCTTGGCCATCTCGATTCCGCGTGCAACGGTGCGCGCAAACACGCCCCCAGGTTTGGGTTGCGCACGCGCTTTACGGTTAACGGTCCTTAACTCGAGAACTTGAGGGAAGGGGTCGGGGCAAGCCCGGCGCGGCCGGCAGCGGTCAGCGCGTCAACCGGGTAGAGGAGCAAAGAGCGCGGCGAGGTCGTCATTGCCAAACTTTGCCTCGATCTCGCGATCGGCGGAGAGAATGCGAGCAGCGAGTTCGGCCTTGCGTTCTTGCAGGGCAAGGATCTTTTCCTCGATGCTGCCGGCGACGATCAGCTTGTAAACAAAGACCGGCTTGTCCTGGCCGATGCGGTGGGCGCGGTCGGTTGCCTGGTTTTCCGCGGCCGGGTTCCACCATGGATCGTAATGTATGACCGTATCGGCAGCAGTCAGGTTGAGCCCGACGCCACCGGTCTTCAGGCTGATCAGGAAGATCGGTACCTCTCCTGATTGGAAGCGCTCAACCTGCTCTTCGCGGTTTCTGGTCTCGCCGGTGAGCATCAGGTAGTCGAGGCCAGCGTGGCGCAGTTCCTTCTCGATCAGCGCCAGCATGCTGGTGAACTGCGAGAAGAGGAGAATCCGGCGCCCCTCTTCGACCTGTTCCGGCAGCATCGTCATCAAGAGCTCGAGTTTGGCGCGTTCCTTGACCTTCTGGGCCGACTTCGCGCTCACCAGGCGGGGATCGCAGCAGACCTGGCGCAGCTTGAGCAGCGCGTCGAGAATGACGATCTGGCTACGGTTGAACCCTTTGCTGGCGATTTCCTCACGCACGCGCTCGTCCATCGCAATGCGTACTGTTTCGTACAGATCGCGCTGGCCACCGACCAGTTCGACGCTGCGCACGATGATCGTCTTGGCCGGCAACTCGCGCGCGACCTCCTCCTTTTTCCGGCGCAGGATGAACGGTCGCACACGGCGTGCGAGCAGGTCTCGCCGCTGGCTGTCGTGCTGCTTTTCGATCGGCGTCCGCCAGAACTTGTTGAAGTTGGGGTAACTGCCGAGGAAGCCAGGGAGCAGGAAGTCGAACTGACTCCACAGTTCGCCGAGATGGTTTTCCAGCGGTGTTCCGGTCAGACACAGGCGATGCCGGGCGGCCAGGCGGCGTACCACTTCGGCTCCCTGGCTGCGCGCGTTCTTCACCGTCTGCGCCTCGTCGAGGATCAGGAGGTGATAGCTGTAGCGGGTCAGTTCGGCAGCGTCACGCCAGAGCAGCGGGTAGGTGGTGAGCACGACATCGTAGTTGCCGATTTCGGCAAAGCGCGCCTTGCGCCCCGGGCCGTGCAGCGACAGGATCGAGAGCCCGGGCGCGAAGCGCGCTGCCTCGTTCTTCCAGTTGAAAATCAGCGAAGTGGGGAGGATGATCAGGGCCGGCCGATCGAGTCGCCCGGCTTCCTTTTCGAGCAGCAGATGAGCCAGCGTCTGGGCGGTCTTACCAAGGCCCATGTCGTCGGCGAGAATTCCGGCAAGCTTGTGTTCACGCAGGAACTGCAACCAGGCGAGTCCCTCCAGTTGATAGTGGCGCAGTTCGAGCCCAAGTCCAGCCGGTGGCGTGATGTGGCGAATTCCCTGCGCCGCCGCCAGTTGTTCGGCCAGCTTCAACAGGTCGCTCTGACCATGGAATTGCCAGCGGCTGCTGTCGTTCAGTTCGCTCAGGCGTGGTGCGTCGAAGCGCGAGAGCTGCAGTCTGGTGCCGCCGGAAAACCCCTCGAAGAGGTCGATCAGGGTCGCCGCCAACGGCTTCAGCCGCCATGCCGGCGCGCGCAGGCGCTGACTGGCCGGGGTGGTCAGTTCGATCAGTTCGTCGTCCGGGATCTGGGTCAACAAGCTGCTGTCGAGCCAGCGCCCGTCGCGCCGGAAGAGCGCGGCCAGCAAGGGTGCCAGCGGCAGGCGCTGGCCTTCGACGATAACCCCCATGTCGAGCTCGAACCAGCCATCGTCACCGGCGACGAGTTCAGCCGTCCATGCTTCGATGACGAGCAGACGATGCCGGAAGCTGTCGGCGAAGTCGACCTGCCAGCCGGCAGCCTGCAAGTGGTGCTTGTCCTCGTGCATGAAGAGCGGCCAGGCGCCCTCGCTGGCCAGAGCATAGGCGTTGTCGGGTGGTTTGCCAAAGGTATTCAGGACATAACCAGGAATCTTTTCCAGCCCGACGTCCGCCAGCGCCTGCATCAGACGCTGCTCGACCTCTACACGGCGCTCGATGCGTACCGTTTCACCGCTCTCCAGAGTGATGAAATCGCGCGCGTCGTAAGGCTTGACTTCGGCGTCGCCATAACGAAAGACAGGCAGTGCAACGTCGAACGAACCCCCGGCGAAACTGGCGCAGTAATCCCGCCAGCTTCGGTTGCCGTGCGTGCTCACCGTTTCCAGGCGCAGCAGCGCGAGCGGTTGGCCGACAATGACGCGCATCCGCGTGCTGCCCACCGGCTGCGCGCCGGGTAGCGGCGAGGTCGTCTCGGTCAGCGCCTCACCGACCAGCGCCGCTGCGCTTGGCGAGAGCGGCGGCAAGGAAAAGATCCGGGCGACCAGATCCGGGTTGCCGTCGACCGCGAGTGGCCCGAGCTGCCTTGTCGGCAGGTCAAGGTACCAGGGCGTCGTCCACGGAATGATCAGGCTGGCTGGCGGTCGCGGTTCGAGCACCGGAACCTGTTGCCCGTGTTCGTTGCTCCGCCAGCGCAGCCGGGCGGGCCGCGTGTCAGCCAGCGTCAGGCAGGAGAAATCGTCCCAACGGCAGAGGCGTTCGCTCTTTGCCATCCGTTGCAGTGCTTCCGGGCCGCGCTGCGGGCCAAGGCTGAAGGCGCGCAATCCGGTATCGACCGAACGCTCGGCCCAGAGCAAGGCGAGAATCAGCTGGTCATCTTCGCTGACGAAACGCGGTGGTTTGCTCAGCGCGCGGTCGATGTTCCACAGTTCGTCGGCGCTTTCCGGTTCGCGCCCCTTGTGCACCGTAACCCCGAAGCCGCTGCCGTCGCTCGTCCAGTGCAGCAGGTAGAACAACTGCTGGCGGGCAGGTGAGGCTCCGCGGTCCTTCTTGCTGACGGCCATCGCCACGCGGCGCAGTTCCTCGGTCCACGAGAGCGCGCCGGGGCTGGACTGTTCGATCTTGACGACCCCTTTGTCCGGTTTATCGAACATGCCCGTCCCCTGCTGTGGTCGCGCGATGAGCTCGACCGTCAGTCGCGAAAGTTGCCGTATTTGATCGGGAAGTCGGCAATCGTCTTGGTCACCAGGGCGATGCACGCCTGCAGTTCATCGCGCTTGGCGCCGCTCACGCGCACGGCCTCGCCCTGGATCGAAGCCTGCACCTTCAGTTTGGAGTCCTTGACCAGGCGGACGATCTTTTTCGCCAGTTCGGAGTCGATGCCGATCTTGATTTTCAGTTCCTGTTTGACCTTGTTGCCCGAGATTCGCTGCACTGGCTGATCATCCAGCCGCTTGGTGCTCTCTTTCTCCTTCTTCTCCATCGCCGGGAAGAGAAGGTCCTTGATCTGGCCAAGCTGGAACTCGGAATCGCCGAAAAGCGTGATCAGCCGGTCCTTCTCGTTCAGTTCGACCTTCGCGCTCGTGCCCTTGAAATCGTAGCGGTTGTCGATCGCCCGCCGGGCGACATCGATGGCATTGTGCAGCGCAGCCATGTCCGCTTCGGAAGAAAAATCGAATGAAGGCATGTCAAGTCTCCCAGTCGCTTACATTTTCCACATCTTTTCCAGAATCGTTTTGGTGATGAAGCCGATCATGCCGAAGGCAAGAACGAAAAAGAGGATGATCGTTCCCAATTTGCCGGCTTTCGCCTTCCACGCGATCTCGCCGATGATGAACAGCATGAAGAGGATGAAGGCACCGACCCCGAAGGTCATGCCGAAATCGGCGATCTGCTCTTCCGTCAGTCCGAACATCGACTGAGCCTGTCTTGTTCAGCGCTTGCGCTGCGCCAGTTTGGCCGCAATCCGCATGCGCAGGGCGTTCAGCTTGATGAAGCCGGCCGCGTCCTTCTGATCGTAGGCGCCGGCGTCGTCCTCGAAGGTGGCGATCGTCGAGTCGAACAAGGAGTCGGTCTTCGAATCGCGACTGACGACGATGACGTTTCCCTTGTAGAGCTTGACGCGTACCCAGCCGTTCACCGTCTGCTGCGTGTGGTCGATCAGCGCCTGCAGGGCGCGCCGCTCAGGGCTCCACCAATAGCCATTGTAAATCAGGCTGGCATAGCGCGGCATCAGATCGTCCTTCAAATGAGCGACTTCGCGGTCGAGCGTGATCGACTCGATCGCCCGGTGCGCCGGCAGCAGGATCGTTCCGCCGGGGGTCTCGTAGCAGCCGCGCGACTTCATGCCGACATAGCGGTTCTCGACCAGATCGATTCGTCCGACTCCGTGTTTGCCGCCCAGTCGGTTGAGCCGGGCGAGCAGCTCGTGTGCCGGCAGGCGCTCGCCGTTGATCGCGGTCAGATCGCCTTGTTCGAATTCGAGGTCGACGTACTCGGCGGCGTCGGGTGCTGCTTCCGGCGAGACCGTCCAGCGCCACATCGATTCCTCGGCCTCCGCTGCCGGGTCCTCGAGGTGCCGGCCCTCGTAGCTGATATGGAGCAGGTTGGCGTCCATCGAATACGGCGAGCCGCCCGACCGGTGCTTCATCTCGACCGGGATGGCGTGCTTCTCGGCGTAGGCGAGCAGCTTTTCGCGTGACAGCAGATCCCACTCTCGCCACGGCGCGATGATCCGGATGTCGGGCCGCAGGGCGTAGGCGCCGAGTTCGAAGCGGACCTGGTCGTTGCCCTTACCCGTGGCGCCGTGCGCAATCGCCTCGGCCGCGGTCAGGTTGGCGATCTCGATCATTCGCTTGGCAATCAGCGGACGGGCAATCGAGGTGCCCAGCAGGTATTCCCCTTCGTAGAGCGTGTTGGCGCGAAACATCGGAAAGACGAAATCGCGCACGAACTCTTCGCGCAGGTCATCGATGTAGATGTTCTCCGGCGCGATGCCGAACTTCAGCGCTTTCGGACGCGCTGCTTCGAGTTCGTCGCCCTGTCCGAGGTCGGCGGTGAAGGTGACGACCTCACATTGGTAGGTATCCTGCAGCCATTTGAGGATGACCGAGGTGTCGAGGCCGCCCGAATAGGCGAGTACCGCTTTCTTGATCTGGCTCATGCTTGTTCTGACGATTGGTTTCAGTAGGTGGTCAAACGGTGGGCAAAAGGGTCAAGGGGCGACCCGGCCGAGCAGAAGATACTCGAGCAGCGCCTTCTGCGCATGCAGGCGATTTTCCGCCTCGTCCCAGACGACGCTCTGCGGTCCGTCGATGACTTCCGCGGTGACTTCTTCGCCGCGGTGCACCGGCAGGCAGTGCATGAACAGCGCATCGTGCTGTGCGGCGCGCATCATCTCGCCGTTGACCTGCCAATCGGCGAAGTCGCGCCTGCGCTGCTCGTTTTCGGCCTCGAAACCCATCGAGGTCCACACGTCGGTGGTCACCAGGTCGGCCTGGCGTACAGCTTCCAGCGGATCGGCGAACTGTTCGAAATGCCCGGTGTCCGCCACGCCGGCGGCGGTCGCTTCGACTTCGTAGCCCGGTGGGGTCGACACGCGCACATGAAAATCGAGCACCTCGGCGGCCTGCAGCCAGGTATTGCACATGTTATTCGAATCGCCGATCCAGGCAACGGTCTTGCCCTGGATTGGCCCGCGGTGCTCGATATAGGTGAAGATGTCAGCGAGGATCTGGCAGGGGTGATACTCGTTGGTCAGCCCGTTGATCACCGGTACGCGCGAGTGGGCGGCAAAACGCTCGATGATCGCCTGCTGAAAGGTCCGGATCATTACCACATCGCTCATGCGCGAGATCACCTGCGCCGCGTCCTCGACCGACTCGCCGCGTTGCAGTTGCGAATCCCGGCTGTTGAGGTAGATCGCCGAGCCGCCGAGCTGCTGCATGCCGGCCTCGAACGACAGGCGCGTGCGTGTGCTGGCCTTTTCGAAAATCATCACCAGCGTTCTGTCGCAAAGCGGCCAGTACTTGCGGTAGGCCTTGAATTGCGCCTTGATCCAGGCGGCACGCTCGAACAGGTAGGAAAACTCGTCGCGTGCGAAATCGTTGAACCGAAGAAAGTGTTTGACGCTGGTCATGACGGGTCTCTAGGGAACGGTAAGGAATTCGCCGATCAAAGCGGCCAGGCGGGTAACGAGTTCCTGCGCCTCCTCGTTGCTGAAGGTGAGCGGCGGCAGCAGGCGAACGACTTTGTCGGCGGTGACGTTGATCAGCAGGCCAGCCGCCAGCGCGCGCGTGACCAGTTCACCGCACGGGCGGTCAAGTTCGATGCCGATCATCAGCCCCTGGCCGCGGATGTCGACGACCCCGCGCTGGCCGGCCAGCGCACGCGCCAGCCCCTGGCGAATCTGCCCGCCGATGCTCACCGCGTGCGCGAGCAGGCCGTCCTGCTCGATGACCTCGATCGTCGTCAAGGCAGCGGTTGCCGCCAACGGGTTGCCGCCGAAAGTCGAGCCGTGATTGCCCGGCTGAAAGAGTCCGGCAGCCTTGCCGGTGGTCAGGCAGGCGCCGATCGGTACGCCGCCACCCAGGCCCTTGGCGAGGGTGACGATGTCCGGCACGATGCCTGCATGTTGAAAGGCAAACCAGGTTCCGGTGCGGCCCATGCCGCACTGCACTTCGTCGCAGATCAGCAACCACCCGCGATCATCGCAGAGTGCGCGCAAGCCGCGCTGAAAAGCGTGGTCGGCAAGGTTGATGCCGCCTTCGCCCTGGATGATCTCGAGCATCACGGCGACGACCTTCTTATTGTGCCGGGCGATGGCACGAATTGCTTCGAGGTCGTTGTACGGCACGCGCACGAAACCCGAGACGAGCGGTTCGAACCCCGCTTGCGCCTTGCGGTTGCCGGTCGCCGACAGCGTGGCCATCGTCCGGCCGTGGAAGGCGCGCTCCATGACGACGATTGCCGGGCTGTCGATCCCCTGTTCGTGTCCCAGAAAACGTGCCAGCTTGATCGCCGCCTCGTTTGCCTCGCAGCCGGAGTTGCAGAAGAACGCCTCTTTCATTCCGGACAACTCGCACAGCCGGTCGGCCAGACGTTCCTGCTCGGGAATGCGGTACAGGTTCGACGCATGGAGCAGCCGTCCCGCCTGCGCGGCAAGTGCAGCAACGAGACGCGGGTGATTGTGGCCCAGCGTATTGACGGCGATTCCCGATAGCGCGTCGAGGTAGCGTTTGCCTTCGCTGTCGGTCACCCAGCTCCCATTGCCATGACTGAAGGCAATCGGCAAACGTGCATAAGTGTTCATCAGGTGAGACATGGATTACCCATTGCGCAGGCTTGGAAACGGAAACGGCGGCTTGCGCCGCCGGATAACAAGAAGCTGGATTCTACGGGAAAACGCCTTGCATGTCATGCGCTGGAGCGCAGCTCGGAGCCAGACACGGCGGCTTCCGCCTGTGGCAAACTGGGCGTGTCTCGGCGCTGCCCAGTGGCTGCCGCAACCACAACGAAAGTGAGAAAAGATCATGACCCGATACGGTTTCGTCGCCTCGGGCGGCGGCTATCGCAGCTTCTACACGGAAGGCGTGCTGGTCTGGCTGAAGCGACACGGCCAGTCGGTCGTCCATATCGCATCGACCAGTTCGGGCAACAACATCGTCATCGACTACCTGCTCTGGGACTGGCAGCAGGAAGAGTTGCCGCCGGTGTTGACGCGCACCGTGCGGCTGAACGTGACCGACATCTTCCACATCTTCTCGAACTTCCTTGGACTGCGCCCGCAGTTGCTGCCCACCGGCACGCACCTGTTCAGCGTCGACAAGGACAGTTGCCGCAAATCACTGTTGCTCGACGACAGCCAGCGCCGCCAACTGCTGGCCGAGCATCTGGCCGAAGTGCGCTGGGACATCCGGGCAACCAACCTAACCCGGCGCGCGGCGCGCTCGTTCAACGTCAACGAAATCCTGCGCAGCGTGGACGAAGCCAGTCTGGACCGGTTCATGGACGCTTTTCTTGCCGGCATCACGACGATTCCCTACTTCAAGGCGATCACCATCGACGGCGACTACTACATCGAAGGCGGCTACCTCGACAACACGCCGCTGCGCACGCTGTTCGAGGACGACCAGGTCGACGAGATCATCGCGGTCGACTTTACCGACTACGACTATCACCGCGACCTCGACCAGCTTTATCGATCGAAGTCGTTCATCCTGCCCTTCAACAGCATCGACACGCACCTGCTGGTCAGCGACCTGCAACTCACGCTGCCGAACGCGCACATCTTCACGCAGGCGGCGCTGGTCAATGAGATGCTCGCCGTGCTTGGCCAGGCGAGCGCCGAGATTGGCGGCAAGCGCTACTATCGCAAGCCGCTGCACATCCTGCGCCCGAAGGATCTCGCCAGCATGACAATCTCGCTCAAGGACAGCAGCGCGCAGAAGCGCTATTTCGAACTCGGTTTGCAGGAGGCGGCAGCCCGCTTCGGCTAGGCCGGCGGCGCGGCCGCTCGTTCAGGCGGGTCGCGCGCGACAACCGGCGAAAAGATCCCAGTCTGCCTCGTACAAGGTCGTGCGCACGTCGAGCAGGCCGAGCAGCGAGTGGAACAGGTGATCATGGCTGGCCGGCTGTTGCGCGCGCTGCTGCAGGCACGCGAGATTGATGCCGGTGGACTCGCGCAGGCCGGCGGACAACCAGATGAACATCGGCACGTTCGTCTGTTCGCTCGGTGCGATGGCGTAGGGAATGCCGTGCAGGAAGATATTGTTTTCGCCGAGCGACTCGCCGTGATCGGAAACATAGACGACCGCCGCGTCGATGCGCTCAGCGTGCGCCTGCAGCTTGCCGATCAGGCTGGCCAGGACGTGATCGGTGTACAGCAACGCATTGTCGAAAGCGTTGACGATTTCCTCGCGCGTGCAGCGCCCGAGGTCGTCGTTCTCGCATGCCGGGGTAAAGCGCGCATAGTCGGCCGGGTAGCGCCGGAAGTACGCAGGACCGTGATTGCCGATCTGATGGAGGACGAGCAGTTGCGTACCCGCCGCCTGCGCCAGCCGCTGGTCGAGACCGTGCAGCAGGCCGGCGTCGAGGCAGCGGCCGGCTGCACACAGGCCGGGCGGGTCGAGGGCGATGACCGAGTCGCTCGGCAGGCCCTGGCAAACGGCCTTGCAGCCCGACTGATTGTCGCGCCAGTGCACGCCGACGCCAGCACGCGCCAGCACGTGCAGCAGCGACTCGCTGCCGTTGATGCGCGCCGCATCGTAGTTGCGTCGGCCGACCGGGGCAAACATGCAGGGGACCGACACCTCGGTGTTCGTCCCGCAGCTTGTCACCTGCTGGAAACTGATCAACGGCAAAGCGGCGAGTTCCGGCGTCGTCGGCCGCTGATAGCCGTTCAAACCCCAGTTGGCCGCGCGCGCCGTCTCGCCGACGACGACGACGACGAACAGCGGCCGGCTACGCGTCGCCCAACTCGCACCGGGGACGGCGTCGAGACCGATCGGCTGGCGCGCCAGCGCGGCGCCGCGCGCATCGCTGCCGGCAACGCTGGTCAGCGACCACAGGTAGTTTGCCGGCGTGATCAGGTAGCGCACCTCCTTATGCTTGCGCATCATCGACGACAGCGGCTGGAAGACGAGCAGCAGAGCGACCGCCGCCGCGGCCGCGGCGAGCAGCAGCGCGCCCGCGCGGATGCCGAACGCGCGTGACCAGGGCCGTCGGATAATGTCCACGCGCCAGAGCAGAAGCAGCGGCAGCGCAGCATAGACGGCGAGCGGCGGCAGCAATCCCCAGGAGATCAATTCGCGCGCTTCGGCGACATCGGTACGCAGAACGTTGCGCAGCATCGACGGGTCGAGATAGACGCCGTAACCCTGCATGAAGTGGGCGGCGATTGCGGTCGCGACGATCAGCACGGTGAGCAGCGGCTTCACCGTCCACCGATTGGCAACCAGCGCGAGGAGCAGAAAGTGGACCGCGACGAGCAGCACGCCGAGGGCGAGCGCAAAGCTCCAGGTGTGGACGTCGGAGAGCGGGCGGTCCTGCACGGCGGCCGAGAAGAACGAACGGTTGGCGGTGAGCGCCCAGAACACGCTGGCCACGAGCAACACGCCCTCGACGCTGGCCGGGATCGTGAAACGCAAGCGGCGCTGCCGGTCGTTGGCAGCGCCTCGTGTGCAGCGCGCGAGGGGAAAATTGAGAAGCATGCCGCTCATCTTGCTCTGAGCGCCTGAAGGTTCGCTTAAGTCGCCGACGCAGGAAGCGTCTGGTCGGCATTTCACGTGCGCCAGTCGCTGGCCGCGTCACCGCAACCGCCAACTGCGCGCGCCCTGGCAAAGGCGCGAGGAAAAATGGCCCCGGCGGGCAGTCGGGTGCCGCCCGCAGCAGTGTGCGCTGGGCGCTGCGAGCGACGCCGTGCAGGCACGCGGGCGATGGCGGCGACGACCGACTTTTGGCACAATCGACTTCTTTTGTTGCCGTCAGAACGACGGCCGAAGCGGAACCATGCGCCTGTTGCTGATTGAAGACGACGATATTCTGGGCGAAGGGCTGCGCGATTTCCTGTCTGCCGACGGGCACAGCGTCGACTGGTGCCGTACTCTGCGCGAAGTTTCCGGCTACCACGGCGAGCCCTACGACGCACTGCTGGTCGACTGGCAATTGCCTGACGGATCGGGCCTCGACTGGTTGCGTGGTCGGCGGCTCAGCCGCGACGCGACGCCGGCGCTGATGCTTACCGCGCGTGACCTGCTGAGCGATCGGATTCGGGGGCTCGACAGCGGCGCGGACGACTACCTGGTCAAGCCCTTCGCACCGGAAGAGCTGCTCGCCCGCCTGCGCGCCGTCTGTCGGCGCAGCGCCGGCGTCGCTGCCGGTCGCCTGTCCTTTGGTGAGGTCGACATCGACCTCGCCGGACGCAGCGCCTGGCGCGACGGGCAGCGTGTCGCCTTGACCGCACGCGAGTGGGCGGTGCTCGAAGCGCTCGTCCTGCGCGCCGGGCGAATCGTCCCGAAGGACGATGTCGAACGCCTGGTCGTTGGCTTCGACAGCGAACTGGCGAGCAACGCGATCGAAGTCCACATCTTCGGGCTGCGCCGCAAGCTCGGTCGGGAAATCATCGAAACCGTTCGTGGGCTGGGCTACCGCGTCGGCAAACCGACGTGAATCCACTGCCGTCGATCCAGGCGCGCCTGGCGCGTGCCTTGCTCGTCTGGTCGCTCGTCTGGAGTCTCGCGGTAGCGCTGGCGGTCTGGCTGGCCGTGCAGCAGCAGGTCGAGGACCTGCTCGACGACAGCCTGCAATCGGCTGCCGAGCTGCTCAAGGAACCGCTGATGGCTGAGGATGCTGCCTTGCCGGCTGAATCTGGCGGCCCCGACGCGGCCGGCAGCGGTGAGCTGGCGGATGACGCCGATGGAGGCTTCGCCTGGCAGGTCGTGCAATACTCGCCGGCGGACGCTGCGGATGTCCTCTTCAGTTCGGCGACGGCGCCGACTGTGGCCTGGCGCCTGGCGCCGACGACTGGTTTCAGCGACGGAGCGGGCTGGCGGGTTTTCGGGACGCGGCTGGCCGACGACGGCCGCTTCCTCTACGTCGGGCAGACGCGCGACGAGCGCAACGAAGTGCAGATCGAAGTTGCGCTCAGCGTCGCCGCGGCAACGCTGAGTATCGGCCTGCTCGCGCATTTCTGGCTGCGCGCGCGGGTACGCTACGAATTGTTACCAGTGCAGCGTCTGGCCGAAAGGCTCGCGGCGCATGATCCGATCGCCTCCGGCAGAAGCCTCGGCCTCGCCGAATGCGAAGAACTGCAGCCGATGCATGCGGCGATCGATACGCTGGCCGACCGTCTGGCCCACCGTCTGGCGCAGGAGCGTGCGTTCACCGCACATGCGGCGCATGCCTTGCGAACGCCTTTGGCCGGCATCGACGCGCAACTGGCGGTCGCGCTGCGCGAGTCTCCGCCTGCGCTGCAGCCGCGCTTGCAGCGCGTGCGCAGCGCGGCCGGCCGCCTGCAGCGCGTCGTCAGCGCGCTCTTGACGCTCTTTCGCAGCGGTGTCGAGTTGCAGCGGCAGACGATCGATCCGGCCGCTCTCGTCACGCGCCTGGCGATCGAAGGGCTTACCGTCGAACTGGCGGAAACGCAACCGATCTCGGCCGACCCCGACCTGCTCGCCGCTGCCCTGCTCAATCTCCTCGACAATGCCCTGCGCAACGGCGCCCAGCGCCTGCTGTTATCGACGCCCGGGCGCGACTGCCTGCGGCTGCATGACGACGGGCCGGGTGTCGCGCCCGAGCGTCTGCAGCAGTTGCAGGCGGCGATTTCTGCACAAACGTATGAGGGGAACACCGGCCTGGGTCTGATGCTGGCCGATCTGATTGCCCGGGCGCACGGCGGACAGCTCGTTCTGCCCTTGGTCGAGCGCGGTTTCGCCGTCGAACTGCAACTCGGGTGAGGCGCTTGTTGCCAGATTAACCAAAGCGGCGCGCTGGCCGAGGCCCGGAACCCGCTGCCGGGTTCCGCGCTGAACCTCGTGGCAGGGACTACTTGCTGAGCGTGTCGCCGGGGGTGACGATGCCGAGGAAGCTGTCGGCCTTGAGTGCTGCACCGCCGATCAGACCGCCGTCGATATCTTTTTGGGCGAGCAGTCCGGCGGCGTTTTCGGGCTTCATCGAGCCGCCGTACTGAATGCTGATCGACTGCGCCAGCTCGTCGCCGTAGAGTTTGGCGAGCAGGCTGCGGACGAACGCGTGCGCCTGCTGAGCTTCGTCGTCGGTCGCCGTGACGCCGGTGCCGATCGCCCAGACGGGTTCGTAGGCAATCACGGTGCGCCGCGCGTCGTCGATCGACAGGCCTTCGTAGGCGCCGTTGACTTGCGTCGTCAGGACGCTTTCCAGGCGGCCGCCTTGTCTTTCTGCGAGCGTTTCGCCGATGCAGATGATCGGCGACATGCCGAGCGCGAGGACCTTCTTGACTTTCTTGTTGACCGTGTCATCGGTCTCGCCGAAGTAGGTCCGCTGTTCGGAGTGGCCGATGATGACGTATTCGACGCCGATTTCCTTCAGCATGTCGGCGCTGACCTTGCCGGTGTACGCCCCCTGGTTTTCCCAGTGCACGTCCTGAGCGGCCAGCTTGACCTTGGTTCCCTGCAGCACGTCGGCGACCTTGGCGAGCGCGAGGTAGGTGGGAGCGACGACGACGACGACGTTCTGCACGTCGCGTGCTGCCGCGGCGACTTCGGAAGCGAGCCGCACGGATTCGGCGACGGTCTTGTTCATTTTCCAGTTGCCGGCGATGACGATCTTGCGCATGGTATTCCTCGTGTGATGTTTTTTGGCTAGCGAGTGCGGACGAGTGGCCCCGGACCTGCCGGGGCCGTACGGCTGACTTCTCTTACTTTTCGGAGAGCGCGGCGACGCCCGGCAGGATCTTGCCTTCAAGGTACTCGAGCGACGCACCGCCGCCGGTCGAGGTGTGCGTGACCTTCTTGTCGGCGCCGTACTTCTTCGCCGCGGTGGCCGTGTCGCCGCCGCCGATGACGGTGATCGCGCCGGCCGCGGTGGCCTGGACGACGGCGTCGGCCATGGCCTTGGTGCCGCCTTCGAACTTTTCGAACTCGAAAACGCCGGCTGGGCCGTTCCAGATGATCGTCTTCGCGTTCACGATCGCTTCGCTGAAGATGCGCGTCGATTCGGGTCCGCAGTCGAGCCCGAGCCAGCCGTCGGGGATTCCGTCGACGTCGTTGGCGGTTCCGGTATTCGCGTCAGCGGCGAATTTGTCGGCGATGATGAAGTCGACCGGGAGCAGGATCTGGCGGCCTTTTTCCTTGGCTTTGGCCATCAGCTCGGGGACGATCTTGGCGCCTTCCTCGTCGAACAGCGAGTTGCCGATCGGCATTCCCGAGATGACTTTCTTGAAGGTGAAGGCCATGCCGCCGCCGATGATGATCTGGTCGGCCTTGTCGAGCAGGTTGTTGATCAACTGGATCTTGTCGGCCACTTTGGCGCCGCCGAGAATCGCCAGCAGCGGCCGCTTCGGCGATTCGAGAACGGCCGAGAAAGCAGCCAGTTCCTTGTTCATCAGGTAGCCGGAAGCGCGTTCGGGCAACTGCACGCCGGTCATCGACGAGTGGTCGCGGTGCGCCGTGCCGAAGGCGTCGTTGATGTAGACGTCGGCCAGCTTGGTCAGCGACGCGCGGAAGGCCTTGACGTCGTCGGCTGCCGCTTTCAGCTTGGTGACGCTGCCGTCGGCGTTGGTGACCGTGGCCTTGCCTTCTTCCTCGATGTGGAAGCGAAGGTTCTCGAGCAGGATGACTTCGCCCGGCTTGATCTGGGCGCAGGCGGCTTCCACTTCCGGTCCGACGCAATCGGGCAGGAACTTGACCGTGCGCCCGAGCAAGCCTTCCAGAGCGACGGCGACCGGCTGCAGGCTGAACTGCGGAATCGCCTTGCCGTCCGGGCGGCCAAGGTGCGACATCAGAATGACGGCAGCGCCTTTGTCGAGCGCATATTTGATCGTCGGCAGCGCGGCTTCGATGCGCTTGGTGTTGGTAATGGCACCGGTGACCTTGTCCTGAGGGACGTTGAAGTCAACGCGGATCAGTGCGCGCTTGCCTTCGAGGGCGAGATCTTCGATGAACAGTTTGGACATGATTTCCTCGACAGTGAGTGGGTGACGTAAGAAACGGCAACAGGGATGGGAATCTGGGTGGCAATCAGGATGAAGAGAGTGACGATCCGGATGGCTATGGGCATGGCGTCCGCGCGTCGGCGGTAAAACTCCTCGGTACGGCAGTGTCGTCAGGTCGCTGAGTCCGGCCGGGGCAAGCTCGGGCAAGGCGTTTCAACCACGCAGACGAAGTATCCTTGGCCCCGCGCGCGTAGTCAATGCTCTCGTGTGCCGCGCGCTTGGCAAGGCGCTGCGCGGCGCGCCGCTGGTCCGGCCGAGCGCGGCCAAGGGCGTGCAGGATCGCTTGATCGGGTGGCTGGCGCGCCGGGCTGGGCGCGCCTGGCCGGTCGTTCAGCGCTTACTCTTCGCGCTTGAGGAAAGGGTACATGTCGTCCAGTGCGGCGGAAACGATGCTGCCGTCGGCCAGTCGGCGCGAGGCGATGCGCGGCTCGAACTCCTGCGTCTCGTCGAGGACGACCTGCGTCAGCGCTGGTCCAGGCGCGTCGAGAATCGCCGGCAGATGTTGCGCAAAGTCGGCCGCGTCCAGCCGCCGCGCCGGCAGCCCGAAAGCTCTGGCGACGGCGACGAAGTCGGGCAGTTGCACGCCGGATTCGGGTCCGGCGCCGGCCAGACGGCCGAAGAAGCCGCTCTGCGAGGTCCGGATCGACAGGTAGCCACGGTTGTCGAGGACGAAGATCTTGATCGGCAGCCGGTGCTGGGCCACCGTCTGCAATTCCTGCAGGTTCATCATCAGGCTGCCGTCACCGGCCAGGCAGACGACCCGGCGCTGTCCGCCGCGTACCGCGCGTGCGCCGTACCAGGCGCCGATCGCCGCCGGCAGGTCGTAGCCCATCGAGGCGCTGCCCGAATTCGAGAAGACTCGCTGACCTGCTTTCAGGCGCGCCGCCTGAAAGGTGACGATGGTTGCGCTGGCGTTGCCGCAGGCGACGATGTCGTCGTTCTGCAGGCAGGCGAAGAGTTCTTCGACAAAGTGATAGGGGTTGATCCTGCCGCGGAATTCGCGCTGCCGCGGCAGCACCGAAGGGTAGTCGGCCAGCCGTTGGCGGCAGCGGGCAAGCCATTCGTCGTGCGCCGCGGGACGCGACGGCGGGTCGATCGCCAGGCGGCTATTGAGCGTGGCGAGGAAGTCGCGCAGGTCGGCGCAGATGGCGAGGTCGGGAACGACCAGCGGTTTGGCCAGTTCGGCCGGGTCGATGTCGACCTGGATCTTGAACGCCTGCGGGGCGAAAGCCGTCCAGTTGTAGCTCACCTGGCGGATGTTCAGGCGGCTGCCGAGGATGAGCAGCAGGTCGGCTTCCTGTACGGTGAAGTTGCCAGCGCGCGTGCCTATCGTTCCCGGCCGGCCGCAGTAGAGCGGGTCGTCGTCGGCGATCAGGTCGTGCGTCCACGCGGTCACAACCGGAATCGCCAGGCGGCGGATCAGCGTCTCGAACTCACGCTCGGCAGCCGCACAGCGTACGCCGGTGCCGGCCAGGATGACCGGACGCCGGGCGGCAGCCAGACGGGCGAGAAGCGCATCACAGTCGCTCGCGCGCCAGGTCGCGCTGGCCGGCGGCGCAATGAAATGACGCAGCTCCGCCGGGTCGATCGGTGCCGCCTGCAGGTCGATCGGGAGGTCGAGCCAGCACGGGCCAGGCCGCCCGCTGCACGCCAGGTGGAGCGCCCGTTCGAGCTCCCAGGCGATGTCTTCTGCGGCGCGCAGGACGACCGCGCTCTTGCAGATCGGCCGTGCCAGGTCGACGATCCTCGCCTCCTGGTCGCCAAGCTGGCGCAACTCGGGCAGGTCGTGGAAAGCCAGCGAGGTCTGCCGCTTCACCTGTCCGGAGATGACGAGCAGCGGAATCGAATCGGTCCACGCGCCGAAGACGCCGTTCAACGCGTTGATCCCGCCCGGGCCGGTGGTGACGTTGACGATCGCCGGTTTGCCGGCGATGCGCGCGTACGCTTCGCCGGCCATCGCCGCCGCCTGTTCGTGCTGGAACCAGAGCGGGCGAAGCGCCGGGTGATGCGCCAGCGCGTCGTTGAGAAACATCGCGCCGCCGCCGGTGACGATGAAGGCGTCGCACAGGCCGGCCGCGGCCAGGGCGTCGGCGACATACTCGGCGACGCTGATCATGCCGTAGCCGCCTGGGCGGCGGGCTTCACCACGTCTTCCAAGGCGCGGCGCCCGACGCCCAGAGCGCTTCCAGGGCCTTGCGCTCGCGCAGCGTGTCCATTCCCTGCCAGAAACCGCGATGGCGCCAGACGGCAAGCTGGCCATTGGCCGCCAGGCGTTCGAGCGGTGCGCCTTCCCACATGCACGCATCGCCGTCGATCAGGTCGATGACGCTGGGGGCGAGAACGAAGAAGCCAGCGTTGATCCAGCCGTCGCCGTCGGCCTTTTCGCGAAAGGCGGTGACCCGTTCACCGCTTACTGCGAGCGCGCCGAAGCGGCCGGGTGGGGCGACCGCGGTGACGGTTGCCGCGACGCCTTGTCGGCGATGGAAGTCGATCGCGCCGGTGAGGTCGACGTTGCTGACGCCGTCGCCGTAGGTGAAGCAGAAGGCTTCCTCGTGCTCGACATGCGCCCGCACGCGGCGCAGGCGGCCGCCGGTCTGCGTCGCTTCACCGGTGTCGACCAGCGTTACCCGCCAGGGCTCGGCGTACTGCTGGTGCACGTGCATGCGGTTGTTCGCCAGGTCGAAGGTGACATCGGACAGGTGCAGAAAGTAGTTGGCGAAGTATTCCTTGATCAGGTAGCCGCGGTAACCGAGGCAGACGACGAAGTCGTTGATCCCGTGGCTGGAGTAGATCTTCATGATGTGCCAGAGGATGGGCTTGCCGCCGATCTCGATCATCGGTTTCGGGCGCACGCCAGTCTCCTCGGCGAGCCGCGTGCCGGCACCGCCGGCGAGGATCACCGCCTTCATTGCCGATTGGCTTCCATCGCCCTGTACCTTGCCCGGTGGGCTAGCGCCGGCCGCCGCCGAGCAGGCCGAGCAGGCCTTCGGCCAGGCGCTGGACGGTCTGCGCATCGGGCACCGGCAGCCTCAGGTAGCGCTCACCGGTTTGCGCGTCGCGGCGCACCCATGGCGATTCGCGCTCTCCCTGTGCCGCCGCGGCCAGTTCACCGAGCAACTGGATGCCGGCGCCGAGCAGCGGCGCCCAGGGATCGGCGGCGGTGTGCGGCCCGCCGGGTGGAGCGCGGTCGATCGCCGCGCCGCCGTCGTCTGGCTGATGCACGGCAACGTGGGCGTTCGTGGCGGCTTCGGTTGCTGGCTCGGCCGCCGTCTCCGGGTGGCTGTCTGGCGCTGCGGGCGTTTCCGTCGGCAGCTCGGCGGGCGCTGCTGGGCTATCCGTCGCCGCGACGCGCTCGCTGGCGGCCTCGGCCTCGCCGTCGGTGGCAGACAGCGAATCAAGCGCTTCTGCATCCTGGCTCTCGGCGTCGATCGTTTGCTGCGACATCGCCCCCGAGACCTGCTCGACGGTCTCCATGAACTTCGACAGGCGCGAGCCGTGTAGCGTGATCTCGCTTGCGCCGTCGTCGAAGACGCCCGAAAACAGCGATTTCTTGAAAGCGAGAACGGAAAGCATGCTTTCCTCGATGGTGCCGCGCGCGACCAGGTTGATCACTTGCACGCCGCGCGTCTGGCCGAGACGGTGCACGCGCCCGATGCGCTGTTCGAGCACAGCGGGATTCCACGGCAGGTCCATGTTGACGACGACCGCGGCGGCATGTTGCAGGTTGAGCCCGACTCCGCCGGCGTCGGTACTCAGAAAGACCCGGCAATCGGCATCGTTGTTGAAACGGTCTACCAGTTCGCCGCGTTTTTCGCTGGGCACCCCGCCGTGAAAAAAGACGTGCTGCCAGTCGCGTTCGAGCAGTCGACGGACAATCAGCTCGTGCGTCCGCTGCCATTGGCTGAAAACGACGACTTTGGCCGACGGCTCGCTCAGAATGTCGTCCAGCAAAGTCATCAACTCGTCCGCCTTGAAGCCGTCGTCGGTCTCGTGGTCGAGCAGGAAGCTGCTGTTGCACGACATGCGCATGTTCTGCAGGGCGCACTGCAGGCGGAGCTGATCCTTCTCGGAGAGAAAACCGCTCTGTCGCCAGCGTTGAACGATGCGTGCCACCTGCGCGCGGTTTTCCTCGTGATAATCGGCCTGCAACGGCGACATCGGCATGAAAAGCGTGCTGTCGACGCGTTCTGGAAGCTGTTCGAGAACCTCCGCCTTGCGTCGGCGCAGCATGATCGGCGCCAGCGTCTGGCCGATGCGGTCGAGTGCCTGGTAGCCGACGACGCGGCCGTTTTCGTCGCGCTTCTGGTGTTCGTCGAGCAGCCGCCAGGTGGGACCGAGTCGGTGTTGGTCGACGAACTGGACGATAGAAATCAGTTCCTCCAGGCGGTTCTCCAGCGGTGTGCCGGTGAGCACGACGGCGAACGGACTGGCGATCCGTTTGAGCGCGCGCGCGGCGATCGTGTTCCAGTTCTTGATCCGCTGTGCCTCGTCGACGATGACGACATCCGGCGCCCAGGCGTCGATCAGGTCGAGGTCGCGGCTGATCGTTTCGTAATTGGCGATCTTGCAGAAATCGTCCTGCGCGTAGCGTTGCTGGCGTACGGCGCTGCCACCGCCGATGACGCATACCCGGCGTTCGGTGAAACGCGCCATTTCGCGTTCCCACTGATGCTTGAGCGAGGTTGGGCAAACGATCAGGACGCGCTCGGCAGCAAAATGGCGGGCGAAGAGCTCGACCGCAGCGATCGCCTGGACGGTCTTGCCGAGGCCCATCTCGTCGCCGATCAGGGCGCGCCCGGCACGCGCGGCGAAGAGTGCGCCGGCGCGCTGGTAGGGGTAGAGCGCGGTCTTCAACAGGCCGGCGAGTTGCGGGCTGTCGGCGCCGAGCGGGTAGGCAGCGTCGAGCGTCGCGCGCCGCTGTTCGCCATCGCGTACCTCGGCGATGAAGGCGAGCGCGTCCTCCGCGCAACGCAGTTCGTGCCCGGACGCGCGCACGCGGACGAGAAAATCCGTCAGGTCGGCGAAGCGCGCAACTGGCAGTTGCCAGCCAGCGTCAGCGTCGAACAGTTCGCTGGCCAGCGTGTGCAACTCGTCCGGGAAGGCGCTGCCCGGGCGCAGGCGGACGCGCCGCTGGCCGGCGTAGTCGAGGAACAACTCGCTGAACGTTCCGCAGAAGCCCGCGGCGAGTTCGTCCCGGCCGGCGGGCTGGGCCGCGATGCGGGCCAGGGTGAACTCGATGTGCTTGCACGTGCCCAGATCGTTGGTCGCGAAGTCTGGGCACGTGCAATGATTGTCGCCGGTCTCGCCGCCGCGAATCCAGACGCGGTAACGGCTGCGTCGACTCGGGTTATACACAGAGAACTCGGAGAAAACCGGTTCGTCGCCGAGGTTCTCGAGCTCGAATGGCTGTTCGCGGCCAAATTGCCGGCGCAGGCCGCGCTGCCAGTCATCGACGGCCAGGTCGAGGGGTTTGCGTTGGCGTGAGAGGCGAGCCTCGGTCGCGCTGCGCGCGCCGGTCTTCTGCCTGGAAACGGAAGCTTGATCGGAAGGGCTGGGCATGGGGGTATCCGGGCTGGCACAAAGAAGGTTGGCGGGTGAGGGCGCGCAGAGCGGCGAACAGGAAAGCCAAAAGCTGAAAGCCGAAAAAGCCAGAGAAGGTCGGTCGACCACGGCCACCCTGCGCGCTGCTGCATATTGTAGTCCGGCGTGCGCAGCGGGCGGCGTTGCGAGGCGCCAGACGCGGCCCGCCTGCGGCGATGACCGCTGCCGCCCTCATCGCCGCAGGCGGGCAAACGCGCTGGCCATGGCGCTCGCCGGTTCGGGCTGGCTGTTCTGCCGTTGGCGCGCGCGTCCGCTGGTTGGCGCCGAGCCGGCGCGCGGGGCGCTCGGCAGCTCGTCGCTGAGGCGCATCGACAGGGCGATTCGGCGGCGCGGCAGATCGACTTCGAGCACCTTGACCTTGACGACGTCACCCGCCTTGACGACGCTGCGCGGGTCTTTGACGAACTTGTCGGCGATCGCCGAAATGTGCACCAGGCCATCCTGATGCACGCCGATGTCGACGAAGGCGCCGAAGTTGGCGACGTTGGTCACCACGCCTTCCAGGATCATGCCGGCCTGCAGGTCCTTGAGGTCCTCGATGCCGTCGCGGAAAGCAGCGGTGCGAAACTCCGGGCGCGGGTCGCGGCCGGGTTTTTCCAGTTCCTGCAGGATGTCGCGGACGGTTGGCAGGCCAAACCTGTCGTCGGTGTAGCGTTCCGCAACGAGTCCTCTGAGCAGGCGCACGTCGCCGATCACCCGGCGGATTTCCTGCTTGAGGTCGGCCAGAATACGCTCGACCAGCGGGTAGGCTTCCGGGTGCACGGCCGAGCCGTCGAGCGGGTTGTCGCCGCTGTTGATGCGCAGGAAACCGGCGGCCAGCTCGAAGGTCTTCTCGCCCAGGCGGGGAACCTGGCGCAGCGCCTGCCGGTTGCGAAACTCGCCGTGCTCGTTGCGGAAGGCGACGATGTTTGCGGCCAGCGTCGGACTCAGTCCCGAGACACGGGTGAGCAGAGCAACCGAAGCGGTATTGAGGTCCACACCGACGGCATTGACGCAGTCCTCGACGGTGGCCTCGAGCGTGCGGGTCAGGCGCGTCTGGCTGACATCGTGCTGGTACTGGCCAACACCGATCGATTTCGGATCGATCTTGACCAGTTCGGCAAGCGGATCCTGCAGTCGGCGGGCAATCGAGACGGCGCCGCGCAGGCTGACGTCGAGTTCGGGGAACTCGCGTGCGGCGTATTCCGAGGCCGAGTAGACCGAGGCGCCGGCTTCCGAGACGACGACCTTCGACAGGTGCAAATCGGGCTGCAGGCGGATCAGATCGCCCGCCAGGCGATCAGTTTCGCGCGAGGCCGTGCCATTGCCGATGCTGATCAGTTCGACCGCGTGTTTCTTCGCCAGAGCGGCCAGCGTGGCGAGGGCGCCCTGCCAGTCCCGGCGCGGTTCGTGCGGGTAGATTGTCGCGCTGTCAAGCAGCTTGCCGGTGCGATCGACGACGGCCACCTTGACGCCGGTGCGCAGGCCCGGGTCGAGGCCCATCGTCGCGCGCTGGCCGGCCGGTGCAGCGAGCAGCAGGTCACGCAGGTTGGCGCCAAAAACCCGGATGGCTTCGGCCTCGGCGCGTTCGCGCAAGGCGTTCATCATTTCGAGCTCGAGGTGCAGCGAGAGCTTGATGCGCCACGCCCAGCGCACCGTATCGGCCAGCCATTTGTCGGCCGGGCGACCCTGGTTGACGATGGCGAAGCGCCGCGCGATGCGCGACTCGCACGCGTTGCCGTTCTCTGCCGGTCCCTCGAGTTCGCTGTCGAGGACGAGGGCAAGCTGCAGGACGCCCTCGTTGCGGCCGCGGAAAAGGGCCAGCGCGCGATGTGAGGGGATGGCGAGAAGCGCTTCGTTGTAGGCAAAGTAGTCCTGGAACTTCGCACCTTCGCTCACTTTACCGGCGACGACGGTCGAGCGCACGACGCCGTGCTCGCCGAGATAGTCGCGCAGCTCGCCGAGCAGTTCGGCGTCTTCGGCGAAACGTTCCATCAGAATCTGGCGCGCGCCGTCGAGCGTGCTCTTGACGTCAGGGAAGCCTGCCTCGGCGTTGAGGTAACGCTCGGCTTCGGCTTCCGGGATAAGCGTCGGGTCGGCCAGCAGCGCCTCGGCGAGCGGCACGAGCCCGGCTTCGCGCGCGATCAGCGCCTTGCTGCGCCGCTTCGGCTTGAACGGCAGGTAGAGGTCTTCCAGCCGCTGCTTGGTTTGTGCGCCGTCGATTTCGCTTGCCAGTTCGGTCGTCAGCTTGCCTTGCTCGGCGATCGAAGCGAGGATCGCCTGGCGGCGTTCTTCGAGTTCACGCAGGTAGGCCAGACGTTCGGCCAGAACGCGCAACTGATTGTCGTCGAGGCCGCCGGTCACTTCCTTGCGGTAGCGCGCGACAAAGGGTACGGTGGCGCCGTCGTCAAGGAGCTGGGCGGTCGCCAGCACCTGAGCCGGGCGGCAGCCGATTTCTTCGGCGATGGTCGTGGCGATGCGTTGTTCGGTCGGGCTGGGCATGGTCGTCGTCGGGGCAGCGGGAGAAGGCAGGTCGGCCGGGCAGGACAGGGCCGACGGGAGAATGACAATGACAAAGCCCCCTTGCGGGGGCCTTTTCGCTTGCTGGCAGCGCGCCAGAGATTACATGCGCGCAATCATCGCGTCGCCGAACTCGGAGCAGGAAACTTCGGTCGCGCCTTCCATCAGACGCGCGAAGTCGTAGGTCACGACCTTGTCGCCGATGGCAGCTTCCATCGAGCTGATGATCAGGTCGGCGGCTTCGATCCAGCCCATGTGGCGGAGCATCATTTCGGCCGAAAGAATGAGCGATCCGGGATTGACCTTGTCCAGGCCGGCGTATTTGGGTGCCGTGCCGTGTGTCGCCTCGAAGCAGGCGTAAAGGTCGGAGATGTTGGCGCCGGGAGCGATGCCGATGCCGCCGACCTGCGCCGCGAGCGCGTCGGAGATGTAGTCGCCGTTCAGGTTGGTCGTGCAGATCACGTCGTATTCGGCCGGACGCAGGAGGATCTGCTGCAGGAAGGCGTCGGCGATCGAATCCTTGATGATGATGCCGCTCGGCAGCTTCAGCCATGGTCCGCCGTCGATCGGCACGCCGCCGAATTCCTTCTCCGCCAGCGCATACGCCCAATCGCGGAAGGCGCCTTCGGTGAACTTCTGGATATTGCCTTTGTGCACGATGGTCACCGAGCGCCGCTTGTTGGTGATCGCGTATTTGATCGCAGCGCGTACCAGGCGCTCGGTCCCTTCTTCGGAGACCGGCTTGATGCCGATGCCGGAAGTGGCCGGGAAGCGGATCTTCTTGACCCCCATTTCCTCCTGCAGGAACCTGACGACCTTGTTGCAGGCGTCGGAGCCGGCGGGCCACTCGATGCCGGCGTAGATGTCTTCGGTATTCTCGCGGAAGATCACCATGTCGGTTTTCGACGGGTCCTTGAGCGGCGACGGTACGCCGCGGAAGTAGCGCACTGGACGAACGCACTGGTAGAGGTCGAGTTCCTGGCGCAGCGCGACGTTCAGTGAGCGGATGCCGCCGCCGACCGGCGTCGTCATCGGGCCCTTGATCGACACCGAGTATTCCTTCAGCGCTTCCAGCGTTTCGGCCGACAACCAGACGTCGGAGCCGTACATCTGGGTCGATTTTTCGCCGGCGTAGACTTCCATCCAGTAGATTTTCTTACCGCCGCCGTAGGCCTTGGCGACTGCCGCATCGACCACCTTGATCATGACGGGCGTGATGTCAACGCCGATTCCGTCGCCCTCGATGTAAGGAATGATCGGGTTATCAGGGATCGCCTGCCCGGGAACGATTTTCTGGC
>NZ_JAVMKF010000125.1:0-5161 GCF_031732815.1 Accumulibacter sp.
CAGCTGGTCTCGGCGATCAGCAGGCAGCCGTGACAGGCGGCGCCGAGGAGTGCCCGTTCGTCGACGGCGCTGCCGGGCTCGTGATCGGCGCAGACGGGATCATTGGAGCAGATCGTGAGGCGTTCGAGCGCACGGTCCACGGTGCGAGCAAACGCATTTGCGCGCGCGACGAGGCCTCCGAGGGTCCCTTGCGCGCCGGTCGCTGCTGCGTAGATGAGGAGCCCATAGCGGGCTGCACAGCCTGAGGAAGCAGGAAATGCGTAGATGCGCTCCTTTAGCGAACTCGCTGGATATCCGCATTCGAGAGCAATTTCCGTGATCAGGGCATGTGCCAGGCTGTGCAAAAGGATGTACTGGCCGCCGGGGAAGCGCTGTTCTGCCGAGCCGGGGTACTTCCGCTGGTGCGCAAGAAATCCCTCATGCAGGACGGCAAGCCGTTGACCGACCGCCTCGCGGTCGAGCCAGCCGTCAACGGCCGCCGGATCGAAGGTAACGAAGATTCCCTCACCGAACTGCTCTATCGCCGGCAGCCAGTCGGCACTCTGAGCGATGGGAGCTCCGCGCACCGCCAGCTGGATATCCTCCAGTTCACTGTCCGCCGCCGTTGGCGCCGGCTCGAACCGGGTGAACCCGTAGAGACACATGACCTCCCGAAGCCTGTGCACGGCCACGACATCGCGTACGCCGTCGAGGTTGCGGGAGATGGGTTCGAACCAGTCGTCTCGTGACAGCGTTTCGGCGTAAAGCCGGGCGCCAGATTCGTTGACGCCGATCGTCTGGCGACCGCTCGCCAGAATGTCAAACTCCAACACTCTTGGATTGGTCGATGCGTCGAGCGCAACCCGATCTTTGACGACTTTCAGCCGCTCGAAGACGTCCGCATCGGAGTAGCCTTCTAGATCCATGCGCAAGGCGCTGTTGAAGCGGCGTGCTTGCCCGACATCAGCGGCGCTCTCGACGCTTGCAAGATCAGCGAGATGGCGCCTGACGATTACCACCAGCGCGTCCTCCTCCACGGGCAGCGAGATGACGCTGACCGTTTGCGGAAAGTAGGCATTGATCGCTGAACGCGTGAGAAGTCGCAGGTTCTCGGCGCACGGTTCGCAGGCGTCAGCAGAAAGCCATGGCTGGCGGCCTTGGCACTTTCCCAACCGGCCGGGTTTCGTGGCATCGCGCAGCGATAGCGTACGGTTGCAACCGCAAACGATCTCAAGATCGCTCAAGCTTGCGCTCGTCCCCTCTTCGATCAGCCACATCGGTTCCTGACACGGCTCCCCAGAGTGAAGAAGCCACCGCCAGTCGATATCCTGCAGGTGCCCCTCGACGCAGGCGCCGACGAAGCGCAGCGGCATGACGTCGTCCTTCTTGCCGTCTTCGTGCTGGTAGCGCCGGCGACCGCCTGCGGGATCAAGATCCTGCCACCGGACGAGTCTTCGCCCACGTCGCTCCTGTTCGCCAATCTTGGGCGCTTCGACCCGCTCGCAGACAAACCACGTTGGGAAGACAGTGACGTCCACGCCTGGAAGATCGCCGCTCCTCGCGCCCGCTGACAGCGGCGGTGTCAAGAGCCGTAGTGTCCGCCCCTCGTCAATCCGCCCCCGCTCGCGCAGCCAGTTCTCCAGGTAGCGGGCGAGCGACGGCTCATCGATCTGCGTATAGGTGTCCTTGGGAGCGAACCACCGATCGAGTCCACCAATCAGGACAGAGCGCGTCGGCAGGTCCACCATCGCACCCGGTCCGAAGGTGGTGATGAGTTGACTCTGGCGCTGAACGGGGCGCGTGCTCATAGAACATCCTCGGCCACAAACCGATTGCCGTAGGGATCCCGAACCCGCAAGACCACATTCGGTTCGACGTCCCGCATCGAGCGGGCGGCAACGAAACGCCGGTGGTTGTCCGGAAGGTTGGGCAGCGCCGGGTCGAGAGGGGCGTGCAGGAGCTGTTGGCCTTCGCGACGGTCGCCGTAGGCCACCCGCGGTTTGAGATCGCTGACAATGGCCTCCCAATCGTCGAGCAGGCCATCGACGTGACGGCGCAGCGCTTCGCGTCCGCCGACGACCGCTTCGTCCGGCGCTCGCGACGCGATCACGTCGACAACCTCCTGACGATAGCCGGGAATGTCGCGCAGCCGTTGAACCGCCCGCTCTGGCGTCAGTTCGGGACGGAGATGTCGAGCCACCGCTACCACCACCGCGGCGAGAGACCGGTCGAGGGCCCGAGCGGCCCAGGGCGTCACGCTCGTCGCCTCGACCGAACGGTAGAACGTGCGGTGGAACAGACGGAACGACTCGTAGTGTGTCCGGTCGCGTGGCTTGTGCACGTTCAACACCGTCACGACCAGGCCTGGCTTCTCCACCGCCCGGCCGACGCGGCTGGTCGCCTGGATGTACTCTGCTGCGGTCTTCGGCTGGCCCTGCACGACCATCAGGCCGAGCCGCTGGATGTCCAGGCCGACGGAGATCATGTTGGTGGCGAGCGCAACGTCGACGGGGTCGGTGGTTGCCCCCTGAAACGGCCTGTCCAGTCGGGCTTTTGCCGCGGCGACATCATCGGTGGAGACGCGAGAGGTGAGTTCGAGGGGGTCGCCGATCTGCCTGTCAACGAACGTTTGCTCTGGCGGGTCGAGCCGGCGCCGACTGGTGCCGTAGCGCCCAACGCGGTCTCGCACCTCATCCTCGACGATCCGGCGTGCACCGCCCAGCTCGCGCAGCGCGTTGAAGTAACAAAGCGCCGTCATATACGGATCGGCCGGGTTCGCGTCCGCCTCGGCGCCGCCGTTCGCAGCGTAAACCGCGTGCGCCGCCGCCATGAGCGTCGTCAGGCCGCGCAGGAAGACCAGCTTCGGTCCACGGCCCTGCGCCGCGAGACCGAGGTAGAGGCGCGCCGGGCTTTCGCTCGACGGCACGGTCCTGGCGAACCAGCTGTTGGCGCGCTCGATGCCGGGAGGCGGAAACACTTCGGTCGCGGCGCGATCGAACAGCGCGCGGATCTGTCCTTGCGCCCGGCGCACGGTGGCGGTCGAGGCGACGATCTTCGGCCGCACCCGACCGCCGTCGAACTTGCGCGTGCACAGCCGGTCGATAGCGGTCTCGTACAGGCCGACGACGGTGCCGAGCGGGCCCGAGATCAGGTGCAGTTCGTCCTGGATGATCAGATCCGGCGGATCGAGGACGTTGTCGTTGAACAGCGGTGTGCCATCCCTCGGTTCTGCGGCGCCGTAGAAACCATCGTCGTCATACCGGTCAACGTGGCCGAAGAAGGCCCCCGACGGGCCGATCCAGGGCAGACTTGCGAACTTGTCGACGGTCGCGATCAGGAACGCCGGCAGCCGGCGATAGATGACCTCGTCCACGGTCAGCATCGGCAGCGGCCGGTCGCGGGTGAAATCGCAGGCCGGGTTGGCACAGGTGATCGTCATGTTTTTCGGTGCGTGCTCGTTCGGCACGCAGGCGAACGATTGCGGCGAGAACGCTGTCCCGCACCACGGACACGCCTTCAGCGGTGCGGGTGCTTTTCTCTTGTCCTTGCGATAGCGGCGAACGCGGGTGACCGCGGTGTGATCGCCCGAGTTGCCCCGGCCACCCAGCAGGTTCGGCGATGCGTCCGAGCCGACCCAAAGGCCAATCTCGATCGGCCAGTCGCCCAGCATGCGCGCGCCGCTGGCAAGCACAAACTGCGGATCGGTGCGCATCAGCTCCAGGGCGCAGACAACGCCCGCGGCGCGCGAGAGCTGATCGAGGGTGAGCAGGCGAAGCGTGTAGCGCATGATGACGGTGACGCCGGCGCCAAGCACCCCGCCGGCAGACAACCGTCGCAGCGCGATGGCGAACGCGGCGAGGCCGAGATAGGCCTCGGTCTTGCCGCCGCCGGTCGGGAAGAACAGAAGGTCGACCACCTCGCGGTCGTCATGGTTCTTGTCGGCGAGCCCGGCGAGATTGAGCAGGATGAAGGCGAGCTGGAACGGCCGCCACCTCGGCGCCGCGATCGTCTCGGGCTCGACGCCTCGTTCGGCCGCGAACCGCCGCCGTGCCGCCCGGGCAACGGCGAGGTTCATGATGCGAAACGCGGTGCGCGTCTTGTCGTCGCCCTGCAGCAGCGCGATGCCTTCAGCCATGCGCGCTTGCGCCGTTTCCATCGCCGCGATCAGCCGTTCGGCTGTTTCGCGCCGGCGATCGGCGAGGCCGGTCAAGAGAGCCCGCTGCGAGACGATCCATGCGCCATATTGAGTGGGGAGATCGGAAAGCTTGCCTGCGAGCGTCGCGCCACCAGAAGCCGCCAGTTCGGCCAGCGCCTCCATGCCGAACTCGACATTGGCGATCTCTTCGTTCGGCGCGACCCGCTCGACTTCGGCTGTCGGCAGCGGATCGGTCCACACCCGGCGCACGCGGCCGTCGGCGCCCGGCGCGTCCCAGCCGGCCGAGGTGTTCCGCCCGACGGCGTATTCGGCCTCGCCACGATAGTGCAGGTCGGCGGTGCGCAGGTCATCGTCGTCCGATTGATAGCCGGAGAGGTCACGGCGTGGCACCAGGCCAGTGTCACAGATCACCTCGATCCGCGCCTGGAAGGCGAAGGCGACATCGGCGTAGCGGCGCCGTGCGGGCTTGCGGCGGTTGACGAGAAACACGCTGAGCGCGCGGGCGGTTCGCTGCGGCTCGCCCGGCTCCTTGAGGGTGAACAGCCGGGCGTGTGCCTGCAGCTCCAGCGCGCCGCCCGGCCGCACCTCCGCGGCGCTGTCGGGGACGAGGATCGGGTTCCCCTTTCCGCTCTTGGGCACTCTCAGGCGCACCGTGCGCTCCCGCGGCCGGCGAACCCAGTGCACGCGTGGCGCCTCGGCGTCCTCGGCCGTGAGCACGCTCGCCGGCAGCGGCGGTTCGGTGACGTAGTCGCCCCAGGTCAACCGCACGTCGACGGCCTCGACCGTGTCGGGCACCAGCACTGTCAAGCCGATGGACGACGGCAGGTAGCGGCGGCGGGTCGCCGGCGTTTCCGGCGGGTTGTCGTCATCGGCCGCCCCGGCGGCGACGGGACCGTCTGCGGCGACCTCGTCCGCCTCGGTCTCGGCGTCCTCCTGGCGGTCGGGATCGTCGTCTGCCGTGCCGGCGCTCTCCTCCAACGGTGCGATGAAGCCCGTGAGGTACCAAGACGACGGCGCCTCGGCCAA
>NZ_JAVMKF010000126.1:0-5118 GCF_031732815.1 Accumulibacter sp.
GCGGGCAGATGTAGTGAATGTAGTCGGGCATCCGGCGCAGGATCGTATCCATCACAGCCTCGGTGGAATAACCGCGCTGCGCCCGGTCGCGATGCAGCTTCTGAATCCACTCCAGATTGATGATCGGCACGACGCCAACGCAGAGATCGACATAGCGCCCAATATCTACGCTGTCAGTGCTCGCCGCTCCGTGCAGACCTTCGTAGAAGAGCAGATCGGTATCCGGTGGCAGGTCGGTCCATTCGGTGAAGCTTCCTGGTGGCGCGCCGTAACGCTCAGCTTCCGCGTCGTCGTGTACGTAGTGTCGGCTGCGCCCTTTGCCCGACTCGCCATAAACGCGGAACAGGGTCTCCAGTTCGCCGAGGAGATTTGCTTCCGGACCGAAATGGCTGAAGTGGTGGTTGCCGGCAAGGCCGTGCTCGGCTATCTTGGCACGCATTTCCTGCCGATCGTAGCGATGAAAACTGTCGCCCTCGATAATTGCAGCGTGCAGGTTTTCGCGCCGGAAGATATGCTGGAAAGCACGGGTGACCGAGGTCGTGCCCGCGCCCGAGGAACCGGTCACCGCAATCACAGGGTTCTTGCTTGACATCTGATGATTCTCCTTGGCCTGACAGGATTCCGGGCGAGTGAAGGCCAGGCCTCAGTCGTCCCGGAAAAGCGTGCGTGTGGAAAACAACGGTGACTTGAACGGCTCGTCCTCACCCGCTTCGTGCTCGCGATGATAGCGCTCGATGCGCTCGACCTCACGGCGCGAACCCAGGATCACCGGCACCCGCTGGTGCAGACTGCTCGGGCGAACGTCGAGGATACGCTCGCTCCCGGTCGAGGCCAGGCCACCCGCCTGGGCGACGATCATCGCCATCGGATTGGCTTCATAAAGCAGGCGCAGGCGGCCAGGCTTGCGTGTGTCCTTGCTGTCGCGCGGATACATGAAGACACCGCCGCGCATCAGAATGCGGTGCACCTCGGCAACCAGCGAGGCAACCCAGCGCATATTGAAATCAATCCCGCGAACGCCCGCTCGGCCGGCCAGACACTCGGCGACGTAGCGCTGGATCGGCGGCTCCCAGAAACGCTCGTTCGACGCGTTGATGGCAAACTCGCGCGTTTCCGGAACAATCGACAGGTCGGGATGCGTCAGCAGGAACTCGCCAATGTCGCGGTCGAGTGTAAACCCGTGCGTCCCGTTCCCGACCGTCAGAACGAGCATCGTCGACGGGCCGTAGAGCGCGTAGCCGGCCGCCACCTGGCGCGCGCCGGTTTGCAGGAAATCGGCGGCTGTCGGCCCGTCCGGGTGGCAATCGTCCGGGCAGAGGAGAACCGAGAAGATGCTGCCCACCGAGAGGTTGACGTCGATGTTCGACGATCCGTCGAGCGGATCGAAAAGCAACAGGAACCTGCCGCGCGGATGTTCGGCAGGTATCGGATAGACCGCCTCCATCTCCTCGGAAGCCAGCGCTGCCAGATGGCCGCCCCACTCGCAGTGATGAATGAACGCCTGGTTGGCCAGCACATCGAGCTTCTTCTGTGCCTCACCCTGAACGTTCTCGCCGCCCGCATCGCCCAACACGCCGGCCAGCGCACCGCGTGACACGCCCTGGGCAATCGCCTTGCAGGAACGTACGATGTCACTGATGAGCATCGAGAAGTCGCCGACCAGCGTCGGATTCCGTCGCTGCTCCTCGATGAGAAACTTGTTGACGTTGGTACGTCCGCACAGCATGGCAATACTCCTGAATACACCCTGGCAAATGTCGACCCGGGACAGATTCTAGCGGCATGAAACAAAAACGCTAGTTAAACATATTGTCTGTTTTCATTAGCAAAAGATAATCGATGAGAAACGCCACGATCCGCCAGCTGCAAATCTTTGTCGTTGCCGCCAGCCACCTCTCCTTTGCTCGGGCGGCCGAGACGCTGCATTTGACGCACGCCGCGATTTCGCTGCAGATCAAGCAACTGGAGGAAGTCAGCGGGATTCCCTTGTTCGAACGTATCGGCAAGCGTGTCTTTCTGACTGAAGCGGGAGAAATCCTGCTCGACCGGGCACGGCAAATCCTCCAACTGCTGAAGGAAACGGATGAGGCCTTGCTCGCCTTGAAGGGACTGCAAGGCGGACGCATCGCGGTGGCGGTCGTGAGTACGGCCGAGTACTTCGCTCCCGGTCTGCTCGCCGAGTTTCGCCGGCGACAGCCGGACGTCGTGATCAGCCTGCGAATCGACAACCGCATGACGGTGAATCGGCTGCTCGCCGGCAACGAGGTCGACCTGGCGATCATGGGGCGCCCACCGGCCGAGCTTGACGCGACGGCGACAGCCTTTGCGCCGCACCCCCTGGTCATCGTCGCCGGCACTGACCATCCCTTGCGTACAGCACAGAACATCGCCGTCGAGGAACTCGCCGGCGAGACGCTGATCGTGCGCGAAACGGGCTCCGGAACACGCTCCGCCATGGAGCAGTTCTTCAACGATCATTCGGTCAGGCCGCATATAGGGATGGAAATGAGCAGCAACGAGGCGATCAAACAGGCAGTCGTCGCCGGTCTCGGAATCACCTTCATTTCGCAGCACACGCTGGGCCTCGAATTGAGCAACCAGCGCCTGCACATCCTCAAGGTCGAGGGGACTCCGGTGATGCGGCGCTGGCATCTGGTGCGCCACCGAAGCAAGCACCTGACGCCAGCGCTCGCCGCCTTCTGGGCCTTCCTGCTCGAATATGCCCCGGACTATCTCAAGAAGCTGAGCTGAAGCCTGGCGCCAGCGGCTTCGCGGCCGAGGCGACTGCTTGCCGGGAGGCTGCCGGGAAGACGCAACCTCCCACCGTCTTCGCCCGCTTGTCGCGTCAGGCAAACCCGGTCTGCACCGGTTCGACGCGCAAGCTGTTGAACTCAGCCGGACGAAAGATCGGAAAGACGATCCGCGCCGTGCAGCCGACCGCCTGGTCCGCGCCGACGCCACGCATGTTGGGCCGCAGGCTGGCCGCCGCCCGATGCAACTCGGCGATCTCGCGAACGATCGCCAGCCCCAGACCGCTGCCGTCCCCAGCCGATCCCTCGGCACGATAGAAACGGTCAAAGACCTTGAGCGCGTCTTCGTCTGAAATGCCCGACCCGCTGTCTTCGATCTCGAGCACGGCGAAATCGCCCGGCGCGACGACGCGCGCGGTGACGCGCCCGCTGGCAGGCGTATGGCGCAAAGCATTGTCGAGCAGATTATTGATCATCTCGCGCAAAAGAAAGGCGTGCCCTTCGACCAGCACCTCGCCAGCCGGCTCGTAACCCAGATCGATACCCTTGTCGAGCGCGCGGACGACCCAGGCCTCGACACTCTCCCGCAGCAACTGATCGATGTCGAGTGGCAGCAGCGCCTGCTGCGCGCCACCGCTGGCCTCAGCCCGGGCGAGTACCAGCAACTGGTCGACCAGGTGCGACGCACGGTCGACGCCAAGCAGGATAAGCTGCAGCGCGTGCCGAAGCTGCGCTGGATCGCTTTCCCGAATCGCCAGTTGCGCCTGCGTCTTCAGGCCGGTCAACGGCGTGCGCATCTGATGCGCCGCGTCGGCAATAAAACGTCGTTGCGCCTCGACGTTGCGGTGCATGCGGCTCAGCATCGAATTGAAGGCCTCGGTAAGCGGCCGCAGCTCCTCGGGAACCCGACGCAGAGCAATCGGCGAGAGATCGGCCTCGCGGCGCGCCTCGATTCGATCGCGCAAACGCGTCAGCGGCCGCAGGCCTTGCGACAAACCAAACCAGACCAGCACGACGGCGAGCGGAATGATCACCAGTTGCGGAACAATCACGCTGGTCATGATCCGGTTCGCCAACTGCGAACGCTTTTCCGTCGTCTCGCCAACCTCGACCAGAATGCGCCGGTCGAGCGGCGCACCCGGGACAGGCAGATAGAGGTAGGCGATGCGCAGCGCCTGACCGCGGTACTCGTCATCGCGAAACGACACTTCGCCGCTTTCGCGTTGTCGCAATCCGGACTCGGTCGGTGGCGCCGGGAGTTCTGGATCGCCGGCGATCAACCCGCCCGCGCCGTCGAGAATGTGGAAATAGACGTTGTCGATCTCGTCCGAGCGCAGAAACGCCTGCACCGTCGCCGGCGCGCGCAATTGCGCCCTGCCCTCGGCCAGACTGAGCTGACGCGCGAGTACCGCGACGCGCTCGCGTAGCGACTGATCGTACGGAAAGCTGGCAACCGTGTTGGCAAAGTAATGCGTGAAGGCGATGCTGATCGGCCAGACGAAGAGCAGCGGCGCGAGCATCCAGTCCAGGATTTCGCCAAACAGCGAGCGCTCGGCGTCAGTGCCTTCTTTCTTCAGCAGGCTTCTCAAGGTAGTATCCGAGGCCGCGCACGGTAATGATATTGACGCCAGTCGATTCGAGCTTCTTGCGCAAGCGGTGAACATAGACCTCGATGGCGTTGTGGCTCACCTCTTCTCCCCAACCACAGAGGTGATCAACCAACTGGTCCTTGCTTACCAGGCGTCGTGCGCGCAGGAGGAGAATCTCCAGCAAACCGAGTTCGCGCGCCGAGAGCTCGAGCATTTCGCCATTGACCAAAGCCGAACGGTCATTTTGATCAAAGGTCAGCGAACCGCACTGGATGATCGTCGCGGTTCCCGATGAACGGCGGCTGAGCGCCCGCACGCGGGCTTCCAGCTCAACCAGTTCGAACGGCTTCGCCATGTAGTCGTCGGCCCCCAGGTCGAGCCCCCTGACCCGATCGTCGACACCGTCCAGGGCGGTCAAAATCAGCACCGGCGTCGTTGAATTGCGCGCCCGCAAACGCCGCAGCACATCCAGCCCGGACAAGCGCGGCAGCCCGAGATCAAGAATCACCAGGTCGTAAGCGTTGGTCATCAGGGCAGTGTCGGCAGCCATACCGTTGTCTGCGCAATCGACCGCGTAACCAGCTTGGCGCAACGACCGGCAAAGGCCGTCGGCAATGATCCTGTCGTCTTCGGCGAGGAGAATGCGCATAAGGTGTCGGTCCGTAGCCCGGTGGCCGTCGTAAGCTCTTTGTAAGCCCCACTTCCTAAGCTACGCCCGCTGTTCTCCTTTTATGGTCTCTGGAGTTCCGGCCCTGGCCCGAACTCGGGGAGCGCCTGAC
>NZ_JAVMKF010000127.1:0-28726 GCF_031732815.1 Accumulibacter sp.
CCCACTTTCGTCAGGCTGAAGCCGGGGTTGGATGCGCTCGGGTCCTGCGTGATCGCGCCAGCGAGTGTGAGGACGCTGCCGCTTGCTGCGCTGACGGTCGTTGATCCGGTCAGGGTGATCGGCCCAGCGTAGCCGCCGGTCTTGCCGGACGCCAACCGCAGCGCTCCGCCGCCGGATGCGCCAGCGCCTTGCATCTTGAAGCTCTGCAGGGTGTTGAGCGTGATGTCCCCGGAGATCTCCAGGCTGCCGCCATTGATCACCAACTGCGAGCCGCTCGCCAGCGAGTCGGGCTGGGTCACCGCGAGGACGCCGCCGCTGATCGTCGTGCCGCCGCTGTAGATGTTGGTCCCGCCCAGCGTCAGCGTCCCCAACCCCTTCTTCTCCAACGCGCCAGCGGTGATCCCCGCCGTCTGGTTCATCGTACCGCTCGCATTGACGAGATCGACGGTCAGCGTGCCGCTCCCAATGTCGATACTCCCGACGGTGATGCTCCCGACGGTGATGCTCCCCGACGCCGTAGCCGTCCCTGCCTTCAGGCTGAGGTTGCCGCCCCTAGTGTTGATCCCGGGGGCCGTGCTGCCGTTACCCTTGATATGACGATCGGCCGTCACGCTCACCGTTTTCCCGGTTCCAGAACCAAAGGTCACGCTAGCCTGGTTAAAGATGACGTCCTGCGTTGCCTGCAAGGTGTAGTCCGTGTTGCTCGCCAAGCTGCCCGCGGCGACAAAGAAGCTGCCATCGGGAACGTTATCCGGCGGAGCCTTGAACGAGGTACTGGTCAGCACCGTCGCTCCTTCGGGCGCCGTGCCCCCCACATACAAATCACTCGGATCAAGCAACAGCGACCCGACGCTGCCGTGCGGTGCGGACGTGTCGACGTGTCCGTCGAAGCCCAGGTTCTGTTTGCCGGAGACTTCGACAAAGCCGCCGTCACCGTGTTGTTGGCCGCCTCTGGCCGAGATCGAACCCGAGAAGCGCGTCCAGTCGTCAGCCCAGACGATGATCTTGCCGCCTTGGCCGGTGCTCAGTGCGTCGGCGGTGATCGTTGCGTCCTTGCCGACGTAGGTCTGCTGCGCGGTGCGCACGCTGCCCTTGCCCTGGTAGTCGCCGCCGATCAGGATGCGGCCGCCGCCGGCGTCGCCCGAGGCGTCGAGTTGCGCGCTGCCGAAGATGCCGACTTTGTCGCCGAGGACGCTGATCTGCCCGCCGGCGGCTGCCGGCTCGCGGCTGGCCGCGTCGAGCTGGCCGCTGACGCTGACGACTCCGCTGCTGCCGCCGTCGAGGTAGATCTCGCCGTTGTGCTGGCGCGCGCCGCGTGCACGCACGATTCCTTCGACGTTCAGGACGGTGTCGACCAGGGCGTCGCGGGCGCTTGCCTGTAGCGCGATGCGCCCGCCGTCGGCGTCGATCCGCCCCGGGTTGCTGACCAGCGCGCGCGCGGCTGCGGCGTCGACCTGGTAACGCACGAGACCGTCGCCGTGGAAGTCGACGACGATGCGGTCGCCGGCGATCAGGCCGGTCGTTCCGCCCGGTGTGCTGATCGAGCCGGCGTTGATGACTTCGCTGCCGAGCAGCGATACGCTGCCGCCGATCGGCGTTTCCAGGCGTCCGTCGTTGCGCACGCTGGCCGCGCTGCCCGAGGTGCGGCTGAAGCTCAGGCGACCGTTGAGCAGGTCGAGCGGCTGCGCGCTGAGCGTCCCGGCGATCAGGTTGCCGACATGCACGACGGCCGAGGCGCCGAAGTAGACGCCGGCCGGGTTGATCAGGAAGACCGAGCCCGGCGCGCTGATCCGGCCGAGAATCTGCGAGGGATCGTTGCCGGTCACGCGGTTGACGGTCAGCGCGCTGGCTGAGGGCTGGTTGAAGCGCACGGCTTCGTTCGCGCCGACGTTGAAGCTGCGCCAGTCGAGCGCGGCTTTTGCGCTGCTCTGGTTGATCACGAGTTGTGTCGGACCCGTGCGGCTGACCGTGGCTTGTCCCGCGATCAGCGCCGGGTCGCTCGGCAGCGCCAGCGCGCTGCCGGCAAAGAAAGCAAGCAAGGCGAGCGATACTGGCCGCAGCGTGTACAGTGGGTACGGCTGGCGCTTGCGCAACGACCGACAAGCGGTGTGTGCGCTAGCGCCGCGCGCTGCGGGTGTTGCGATGGGTGCGATCTGTGCGATCTGTGCCGGTTGCCGGCTTTGCGCCGGCGTTTGTGCCTGCTGCCTACCGAACATCGAAAACCTCCCAATACTTGCCCAGCCGTGTCTGCGATGGGCCTGTCAACGCTCTTCGCTTGGTCGTCCTGCCATCTGCTTGGGGTTTTGTCTTGCTTTATTATGTTCTTGCGGACTTCCGGAGGCGTCCGCGCCAGTCCGCCGGGTAAGGCGACGACGGCGGCGGCGACACGCCGTAAGCCCGTTTCAGCGGCTTGTCGTCCGCTGGGTGTGGTGCTTTCACGCCAGTCGCGAATTCTCCTTCACACGCATCCGCTGCTTGCGGTGCACGCGCCGCCGGCTGGGGGAATTCCGAGGTCGGCAGGAAAGAATAGACGAACTGTCGAAACTGAAACTGTAAGCACCGGTAGTGTAGTTGATATACTGCTTTTTTCAAGCTCGGGTTGTATATTTGCCGGGCAACGAGGACTGGCCTGCCGCACCGACAGATGGCGTGCTGCCGTCGGCGCGGTCGTGCCAACCGGGTTTCTATTCGGGTCCCATTTTCTCAACCTGCTTTCCTGGCCGGCGTTGGAGTTGCGCCGGAAGTTCCTGACGTGATGCGAAGTGCTTTGCCCAAACGAGAACCTGCCATCGAGTCGGCGCACCGGCGAGAATTCATCGGTAATGGCTGGCGTGCGCTGCTGACCCTCCTGTTCGCCGGCGATACGGCGAGCGCTGCCGATGCAACACAGCCGGACGCATCAGCGACGACGGCGAGCGGCCCACCGCCGCCGGCCAATCGCCTGGCGCTACTCGTCTGCTGCGGAACGTATCCGGCTGGCAAGAGCATCTTGCCGGCGCCCAAGAACGGTCGCGACCTGGAGGCTGCGCTACGCCGGCATGGCTTCGAGGTCAAGGTCGAGAACGATCTCGACCGTGCGGCATTCGCTAATAGCATCGAGCGCTTCCGTCAGCGCATGCGCGCGCTGCCGGACGATGGGCGAACGATCGGCCTGGTCTATTTCTGCGGGCACGGCATGCAGTTCGAGGGACGCAACTACCTCTTGCCGGCGCACGTGGCAACCGATGACCCGAAGGCCAAGGAGAAGTCGATCAATCTGCAGGAGGAGGTGCTGGCGGCTTTTCCGCAGCGCTACCCAGGGCTCGGTATCGCGGTCATCGACGCCTGCCGGGACGGCCTGTCGCCGCAGGAGAAGAGCAGCGCCTTCAACTACTCGACGGCACCCACCGGTTGCATCGTCGCTTTTTCAGCCAGCGCGGGGCAGGTTTCGCTCTCACCGAGCGATCCGAAGCAGAACAGCTTTTATACGGGTGAGCTGGTGCGCACGCTGAACGAAGTCGGCGAGGAGACGCCGATCAACGACATCTTCGAGCTTACCCGCTTGCGCGTGCAGCAGACGATGTCCTCACACGCGCTCGAGATCATCCGCCGTCTGGCGCAGCGACCGCACATCACCACGGGTCAGACCGGGGTCTTCCGTCTCGGGCGGCGGCGCAGCGGCCTGGAAACGCGCGGCGCCGAGGACGAGGCGTATACCCGGCAACTGGCGTTGCTCGCGCCGGCAGAGATTCGGCGGGCGGCCGAGGAGTTTCTGCGCGCCTACCCCGGCGGCAAGTACGAGACGCAAGCGCGCGTGGCGCTGGCCGGCGCGGATGACGCGCTGCGCGCGCTGTCCAGCCGCTTCGTCCGCCTTTCCGCCAGCGCCTTTACGGCGGCGCGCGGCGACGAACTGTTCACCGAGGACTTGCGCAAAGCGTTGCGCGGCGACAAGGATGCGGCAGCGCGGATCTCCGAGATGTATCGCCTGGGCAGCAACGGCCTGGCGGCCAATGCGCTGCGGGGCGAACAGTGGCTGCGCTATTCAGCTTTGCTCGGCAACGCCATCGCGTGCTACGAGCTCTATCGTCGGCTGGCCGAGAAGGCTGATCCGGACGCCGAGTTCTTTGGCCCGGAAGCCGAACGGCTCGGCTACCAGCCGCCGAAGGGCCTGTGCGCCTCACGCAAATCGGAAAACTGTTGAGCGCCGGCCACTGCCACCCGGCGACCAGGGCGATGTAAGCACGAAATTTCCCGAAAACTCTGCAGGTGGGATGTATAATGGAAATATGTCCAAGCTTGGCAGGTTTTGCTTTGGGCACGCAAGGGTTGGGGGTGGCAGATTACAGCTTGGCAAGGTCCGGCGCGAATCGGCGTCTGTCGACATGGGCGGACACCTTTTCGGTGCCTATCGGCGTCTATCGGGGTATATCCCTAGGTCAATTGGAGAGGCTAATGATGATGATCAAGTTCCGCACGGCTGCTTCCGTTTGTGCCTTACTCGGGCTGGGAGTGCTGCCGTTGCCGGTTGTCGCAGGACAGGCTGACGGCAGCGTTGAGATCAACGCACAACTGACTCCCGAGGCGATCGAGAGCGGCCTTTTCCCGAAAGCAGCCAATAGCAGCGATTGCGAGGAAGCGGCCAAAGCTGGCTTTACTTGCGGCCAAATGGTGTCCCGCAAGGTTTTTTCACTGCCAGTCGGGATTTCCTTCGCAACGGGGTCGGCTCAGCTCAGTGAAGCGGCCAGACAGTTGCTGGCCCAGTTCGGTCCGGTTTTCAAGCGCAACGAGACCTCGGGCAATAAGGTGGTTTTCGTTGGTCATACTGACGTGACCGGTACGGTGCCATTGAACAAGCGTTTGTCGCAGCAGCGCGCCGAGGCCGTCCGCCAATACTTCATCCAGAATTTCGCGCTTGCACCGTCGTTTGCCAGCGCCATTGGCGTCGGCTCCGAGCAGCTCAAGGACAAGAGCAATCCCGCCAGTCCAGCCAACCGGCGAGTCGAAATCACCGCGCGCACGGCGCAGTAGGCGGCACGCTGGGCCGCGACGCGCCGGCGCCGCGCCCTGCTCGGCGTCTTCGTGTTGGAGACGATGAGCTCGACAGCGGCGTACCGACTGATCGTCTGACGGGGCGCGTCGGTCGGCTGACTGAACCGTGCACCGTCGGTCTAGCGATCGCCAACGCTACGATGCCTGTGATTTCCCCGGCGGCGCGGCCGACGCCTCCTGGCCGCCATTCCTCGCCGTAATTCCAGATACCGGCACGCGGCAGGAACGCTCACCAGTGGCTGCCCGCCGTCCGGTTCCGGCAGACCTGTGGCGGTATACCGATCAGCATAGTTTCGTTGGCGCTTCGTTCTCGTTTCGTTGCTGCTTTCGTCCGGCGGATGGGCGCACCGCGGAGCGGCGGGCTGCAGGCGGTTCAGGGCACGCGCACCGTGCTGCGGTCTAGCGTGTGCGAGAGCTGCGCTGCTCATCACCCCGGCGACGATGCGCCTCGCCACGCGCGGATAGCCAGGCGCCACCCTGGCCAAACCGGGCGAGCCCGCCGGCGAGTCTCATGCCTGCGCCCGTGAATCATTCCGCGAGCATCATTCGTCAGCGGTGGAAAGGCATTGCTGCACTGCAGCTTGCAATCGCCAACGGCCGGCGTTAGGGTCACGGTCCGCAATCGTGCGGCGTCAAGTCGGACTTTTTGCAAGTCGCCCACGACGACTCGATGATCGCCTCGCCCGGGCGGCACAAGGCAGGAACAGGCTGGCCGCTGGCCCGGGTGCGGTGCCGCCCTGGCGGCAAAGCCCAGCGTTTCCGTTGTCGAATTTGTTCAAGAAAGCCGATAGTGTTCAGCGGATGCTCAGCCACCGCCTCACCTCGATGTTCGAGCGCCCGTACGGCGCGACCTGCCCTGCATTGTTCCACCGGGTCGGAGCGAACGAAGCCGCCCGCGCCAGCGCGCTGCCTCGTTCGCCGAACACGACCTGAATAGCCACCCCATTACAACAGGAGGAAACCCATGAACAAGCACATCCTGGCCGCCAGCATCGGCCTCTTCGCCCTCGCCGGCGGCAACGCCTGGGCCGACCATCTGGTCGCGATCGCCGGACCGATGACCGGGCAGTATGCCTCGGCCGGCGACCAGATCCGGAAAGGCGCCGAACTGGCGATCGCCGAGATCAATGCCAAGGGCGGTGTCCTTGGCCAGAAGCTGAAGCTGGAAGTCGGTGACGACGCGTGCGACCCGAAGCAGGCGGTTTCGGTCGCCAACACGATGGTGAACAAGAAGATCGTCTTCATGCACGGCCACTGGTGTTCGAGTTCGACGATTCCGGCATCCGACGTCTATAACGAGGCGCAGATTCCGATGGCCACCGTATCGACCAATCCGCAGGTCACCGAGCGTGGGCTGAAGAACATCTTCCGGATCATGGGACGCGACGACCAGCAGGGTCTGGTCGCCGGCAGCTATCTGGCCGAGAGTTTCAAGGGCAAGAAGATCGCCGTGGTCGATGACAAGAGCGCCTACGGCAAGGGACTGGCCGACGAGATTGCCAAGGCGATGGAGGCCAAAGGCGCCAAACCGGCCCTGCGCGAAGCGATCACCGCCGGCGAGAAGGACTATTCGGGACTGGTCAGCAAGCTCAAGTCGGCCGGCGTCGAAGTGATGGCTTTCGGTGGCTACCACACGGAAGTGGCGCTGATCCTGCGTCAGGCGCAGCAGGCCGGTCTGAAGCTGACCGTGATGGGCGGCGACACGATGACCAATTCGGAGCTGGTCAGTGCGGCTGGCCCGGCGGTCGATAACGTCATGTTCACGTTTGCCCCGGACCCGCGCAAGAATCCCGCCGCCGCCGCCGTGGTCAAGAAGTTCCGCGATGCGAAGGTCGAACCCGAAGGCTACGTCATGTACGCCTACGCCGCGATGCAGCTCTTCGCACAAGCCGCCGACAAGGCGAAGAGCACGAAGTACGCCGATCTCGAGAAGACGATCCGCAATGGCAGCTTCGATACGGTGATCGGCAAGTTGAGCTTCGATGCGAAAGGCGACAACAAACTGCCCGGCTTCATGGTCTATCAATGGAAAGGCGGTCAGTACGACTACGTGAAGAAGTAAGGCAGCACCGGCGACGCCGCGGGGAGCTGCAGCCGTGCTGGCTGGCGGACGCGCAAGCGCTGCCAGCGTGGCACGCGCTGCCTGCTCCTCCCACCCATCTTCGCGCGGCCTTTCCCGGCCGCCCTGCCGACTGGAGCCTGCGATGAACCCCGATGACCCCCACGCGCTGCGCCGGCGTTTGCGCGAATACCATCGCATCGACGAAGCTGCGGTCGTCGATGAACTCATCGCGCTGGCGCGGTTCTCGCCCTCCGAGGAGGACGGCATCACGCAGCGTGCGACACCGCTTGTCCAGACGGTGCGCGAAAGCCGATTGCAGACGGGCGGCATCGATGCCTTTCTCGCCACCTACGATCTGTCCTCGCGCGAAGGCGTCGTCCTCATGTGTTTGGCCGAGGCGCTGCTGCGGATTCCGGATGCCGACACCGTCGACCGCCTGATTCGCGACAAGATCGGCAGCACCGAGTGGGAAAGGCGGCTCGGTGCTTCACACAGTACCTTCGTCAATGCCGGCACCTGGGCCCTGATGCTCACCGGCCGCATCGTCAAGCTGGGCAACGACGACACCAACCTGAGCGGAACGCTGAAGCGCCTGGTGGCCCGCGCCGGCGAACCGGTGATCCGCCAGGCGGTAACGACCGCGATGCGCATCCTCGGCCGCCAGTTCGTCATGGGACGCAACATCGACGAAGCGATCGAGCGCGCGCGCAACGCCGAAAAGTCCGGCTACCGGCACTCCTACGACATGTTGGGCGAGTCGGCACGGACCAGCGCCGACGCGCTACGCTACTTCGAATCGTACAGCAAGGCGATCGCCGCCATTGGTCGGGCGGCGGGCGGCCGCTCGGTGTTCGCCGCACCGTCGATCTCGATCAAGCTCTCGGCGCTGCATCCGCGCTACGAAGTGGCGCAGGAAGAGCGCGTTCACCGCGAGCTCTTGCCGGCGATCAAGGCACTCGCCCTGCGCGCCAAAGCGCGCAATATCGGTTGCACGATCGACGCCGAGGAGAGCGACCGCCTGGAGCTGTCGCTCGACCTGATCGAAGCACTCGCCATGGACAGCGAACTGTCTGGCTGGAACGGTCTCGGACTCGCCGTGCAGGCGTATCAGAAGCGGGCGCTGCCGCTCATCGACTGGCTGGCCGACCTGGCGCGACGGGCTGATCGGCGCCTGATCGTGCGCCTGTGCAAAGGCGCCTACTGGGACGCCGAGATCAAGCTGGCGCAGGAGCGCGGGCTCGCCGACTACCCGGTGTTCACGCGCAAGGTGGCGAGCGACGTTTCGTACCTGGCGTGTGCTCGCCGGCTGTTTGCCGATCCGCGCGCCTTCTACCCGGCTTTTGCCACGCACAACGCGCACACCCTCGCCGCGGTAGCCGAGATCGCGATCAGCGCCGGCGGCAGCGACGAGTGGGAGTATCAACGCCTGCACGGGATGGGCGAGGAACTTTACGATCAGGTGGTCGGCGAAGGCCGCGCGGGTCACGCCTGCCGCGTGTATGCACCGGTCGGCAGTCATGAGGATCTGCTCGCCTACCTGGTTCGTCGACTACTTGAAAACGGCGCCAATTCGTCTTTCGTCAACCGGATTGCCGATGCCGAATTGCCGATCGCTGCGCTGATCGCCGACCCGGTCGGCAAGGCGGCCGCCCTCGCGGTCAAACGACAGACGCGGATTCCCTTGCCGCGTGCGCTTTTCGGCGCCGAACGGGCGAACAGTGAAGGACTCGACATGAACGACAAAGCGACTCTGCAAGACCTGGTGAGTGCGATCGAACGCAGCCGGCGCATCCTCTACGTTGCCGAGCCGCTGATCGGCGGGCACAGCGCCCGGCGCGCCGCCCGACCGGTGGCGTCGCCGGCCGATCAGCGTGACACCGTCGGCCAGGTGAGCGAAGCGAGCCTCGCCGACGTTGCCAGCGCCTACGAAACGGCAAGCGCCGCCTTTCCCGGGTGGAGCAACACGCCGGCCGAAAAGCGCGCGGCAGCACTCGACGGCGCGGCCGATCTGCTGCAGGGGCGCCTGCCGGAACTCGTCGCGCTGATCGTTCGCGAAGGCGGCCGGACACCCGCCGATGCCCTCTCCGAGGTGCGCGAAGCGATTGATTTTTGCCGTTATTACGCGGCCGAGGCACGCAGCAGGCTGGCTCAGCCGATTGTCCTGCCCGGTCCGACCGGCGAACGCAACAGTCTGTCGCTGCATGGGCGTGGCGTCTTCGTCTGCATCAGCCCATGGAACTTCCCGCTGGCCATTTTCGTCGGCCAGGTCGCGGCAGCGCTGGTCGCCGGCAACTGCGTGCTTGCCAAACCGGCCGAGCAGACGCCGCTGGTCGCCGCTTTGGCGATCGAGCTGCTGCACGCCGGCGGCGTACCGGCGGACGTGCTGGCTTTCCTGCCCGGCGACGGACGCATCGGGGCTGCCCTGGTCGAACATCCGGCGTGCGCCGGCGTCGCGTTCACCGGCTCGACCGAAGTGGCCCGCCTGATTGCCCGCGCGCTGGCCGCCAAGGAGGGCCCACTGGTGCCGCTGATTGCCGAAACCGGCGGGCAGAACGCGATGATTGCCGACTCGTCGGCGCTGCCCGAGCAGGTCGTGCGCGATGCCGTCGCCTCGGCGTTCAACTCGGCCGGACAGCGCTGTTCGGCCCTGCGCGTTCTTTTTGTCCAGGCCGACATCGCCGACCGGGTCATCGCCATGCTCGCCGGCGCGATGCAGGAACTGCGCGTCGGCAATCCGACCGATCTGGCGACCGACGTCGGCCCGGTGATCGACCAGGCCGCGCGCGAGCTGCTCGTTGCCCACACGCGACGCCTGGACAGCTTCGCGCTGCCCCTTCACACCTGCGCGCTGGACGACGAAGCAACCCGCCACGGCACCTTCTTCGCCCCGCGTGCCTACGAAATCGACAGCCTGACGCGGCTCGAGCGCGAGATCTTCGGCCCTATCCTGCACGTCATCCGCTGGCGCGGCGAAGAACTCGATCAAGTCTGCGCCGCCATCGCCGCCACCGGCTACGGCCTGACGCTGGGTGTGCACAGCCGCATCGACGAAACGATAGAGCGCATCGCCAGCCGCCTGCCCGTGGGCAACGTCTACGTCAACCGGAACATGATCGGCGCCGTCGTCGGCGTGCAGCCTTTCGGCGGGCAAGGCCTCTCGGGCACCGGACCAAAAGCCGGCGGACCACACTACCTTTACCGCTTTTCCACGGAGCGCACGCGCTCGGTCGACACCACGGCCGCCGGTGGCAATGCCGGCCTGATGGCGCTCGACCAGAACGAGGAGTAGGCAAGAAAACGCCGCCTGGCCGGCCGCGGCGCCGGCCAGGCAGCCGAGCGATACAGTGCCCGGGCGTGCAACGCGCCATCAGAAGGCGGACGCAACAAGAACGACAAGAGGAGGAGGCAAATGGCTCTCGCACTGCAGCAACTGATCAACGGGCTGACACTGGGCGCCGTCTATGGCCTGATCGCGATCGGCTACACGATGGTCTACGGCATCATCGGCATGATCAACTTCGCGCACGGCGACATCTACATGGTCAGCGCGTTCATTGCGATTACCGTGTTTACCCTGCTCGCGACCTTCGGCATCAGTTCGGTGCCGCTTTCCCTGCTCGTCGTGTTGCTCGTCGCCGTCCTGTTTACCTCGGTCTATGGCTGGACGGTCGAGCGTACCGCCTACCGACCGCTGCGCGGCTCGACCCGGCTGGCGCCGCTGATCTCGGCCATCGGCATGTCGATCTTCCTGCAGAACATGGTTCAGCTCACTCAGGGGGCGCGCGTCAAACCGATTGCCCCGGTCCTCGTCGGCGGCGTCGATCTGCTTACCGTCGACGGCTTCACCGTTCATCTGGCGTATTCGCAGGTGCTGATCATCGTTGTCACCGTCACCCTGATGGCCGCCTTCACCTGGCTGATCACGCGCACCTCGTTCGGCCGCCAGCAGCGTTCGTGCGAACAGGACCGGACAATGACCGCCCTGCTCGGCATCAACGTCGACCGCACGATCTCGCTTACTTTCATGCTCGGCGCGGCGCTGGCGGCGGTCGCTGGCGTCATGGTGACGGTCTATTACGGCGTGGTCGATTTCTTCATCGGCTTCGTCGCCGGAATCAAGGCGTTCACCGCGGCAGTTCTCGGCGGCATCGGCTCACTGCCCGGCGCGATGCTCGGCGGATTGCTGATCGGCCTGATCGAAGCCTTCTGGGCGGCCTACCTGTCGGCCGAATACAAGGACGTGGCCACCTTCAGCATCCTGATCCTGGTCCTCATGTTTCGTCCCTCGGGCCTGCTCGGCCGGCCGGAAGTGGAGAAGGTCTGATGAGCGCCCTGGTCTTCGCCCAGCAACCGGTCTCCTTTGCCGAACGGCTGCGTGACGCCGCCGCCACCGCCTTCATCGCGCTGCTCCTCGGCGTCCCGATGATCGGCCTGACCACCGTCGATCAGGGCGGCGCGCTGCGCATCGCGACGCGCTGGCCGGCCTTGTTTGCCTTCGTCGGCGTCTGTTTCGCGGGCCGCCTGCTGCTGCGTTGGGGCATCGACTACTGGCGCGCGCAGCGCCAGTCCGCGGCGCGCGCAGCGAGTGCCGCCAGCGCCGAGCAGCAGCCGGCAACCAGTCTGCTGCTGCGTCGGGCTGGCTGGCTGGCTCTGCTCGTCGCACTCGTTCTGCCGATCGTCTTCGCCGACAATCGCTATGTCGTCGACACGGCAACGACGGTGCTCATCTACGTCATGCTCGGCTGGGGGCTGAACGTCGTCGTCGGCCTCGCCGGCCTGCTCGACCTCGGTTACGTCGCCTTTTACGCGGTCGGCGCCTACACTTACGGACTGCTCGCGACGCAGTTCGGATGGGGTTTCTGGCAGGCACTGCCGGTGGCCGGGGCGATGGCGGCGACCTTCGGCATCGTGCTCGGCTGGCCGACGCTGCGCCTGCGCGGCGACTATCTGGCGATCGTCACGCTCGGCTTCGGCGAAATCATCCGCGTCATCCTGGTCAACTGGACCGAAATGTCGGGCGGTCCGAACGGCATCACGTCGATTCCCCATCCGTCGTTCTTCGGCCTGCCGTTCAAGCCGCCGGGCGACGAGCCGACCTTCGCCTCGTTCTTCGGTCTCGAATACTCGCCGCACCAGCGCATCATCTTTCTCTATTACCTGATTCTGGCGCTCGCGCTGCTCACCAACCTGTTCGTCTCGCGCTTGCGCAAGCTCCCCATCGGGCGTGCCTGGGAGGCCATGCGCGAAGACGAAATCGCCTGCAAGGCAATGGGCATCAACGCGCGCAACGTCAAGCTTTCGGCCTTCGCGCTGGGCGCCATGCTGGGTGGCTTCGCCGGCGTTTTCTTCGCCGCCCGGCAAGGCTTCATTTCACCCGAGTCGTTCACTTTCAACGAGTCCGCGATCATCCTGGCGATCGTCGTCCTCGGCGGCATGGGCAGCCAGCTCGGCGTCGTCCTCGCCTCGCTCGTCCTCGTCCTGCTGCCCGAGCTTGGGCGCGATTTCGCGGAATACCGCATGCTCCTCTTCGGTGCCGCGATGATTCTGATCATGATCTGGAAGCCGGGCGGAATCCTGGCCCGACGCGAACCGACGCTGGCCTACCGCAGTGCAGAGGCCGGGCGATGAACGCGGCCGCCAACGCAACGCCCGTCGCGCGCGCGGCGACGCCGGCCGACGGTGCACAACCCCTTCTCCGCGTCGACCGCCTGAGCATGCGCTTCGGCGGCCTGCTGGCGATCGACGATCTGTCGCTCGACGTCGCCGCACGCCGCATCACCGGCGTCATCGGCCCCAACGGCGCCGGCAAGACGACCTTCTTCAACTGCCTGACCGGCTTCTACAAGCCGACGCTCGGCAGCATCCGGCTGAATCATCCACAACGCGGGCTCCTGCGCCTGGAAAAACTGGCCAGCCATGAGGTCGCACGCCGTGCACAGGTCGTCCGCACCTTCCAGAACATCCGGCTCTTCCCGCAGATGACGGTGCTCGAAAACCTGATCGTCGCGCAGCACAATGCGCTGCAGCACGCCTCGCGCTTCTCGCTGGCGGGTCTCTTTGGTCTGCCCGGCTACCGGCGCGCCGAGACTGCAGCGATCGCCAAGGCGGTCGGCTGGCTCGAACGTCTGAAACTCATCGCGCACGCCGACAGTGCGGCCGGAGCGCTGCCCTACGGCATGCAGCGACGTATCGAAATTGCTCGCGCGCTCTGCGTCGACCCGCTTCTCCTCTGCCTCGACGAGCCGGCAGCCGGGCTCAACCCGCGCGAATCGGCTGAACTGAACGAACTGCTGAAGCATCTGGCGGGCGACGAAGGAATCGCCATCCTGCTCATCGAACACGACATGAGCGTCGTGATGAACGTCTCCGACCATGTCTGCGTGCTCAACTACGGCCGCAAGATCGCCGAGGGCTCGCCGGCCGAAGTGCAGCGCGACGCGAACGTGATCAAGGCCTATCTCGGCGAGGAAGACGGCGAAGAAGCGCCGGCCGCTCACCCGCCGGCAAACGCGCAAACGGTGGAGAACGCACGATGATGCTCAGACTCTCTGGCGTACATGCGCACTACGGCGCGATCCATGCGCTGCACGGCGTAGACCTCGAGGTGCAGGTGGGCGAAATCGTTACGCTGATCGGCGCCAACGGCGCGGGCAAGTCGACCCTGATGATGACGCTCTGCGGTCAGCCGCGCGCTTCGGCCGGCCGCATCGTCTTCGACGGCGAAGACATCACGCGTCTGGCAACGCACGACATCGCCCGCCGCGGCATTTCGCTCGTCCCCGAAGGGCGGCGCATCTTCCCCCGGATGAGCGTGCTGGAGAATCTGCAGATGGGCGCGGTACTCGCTGACCAAGCGAATTTCGCGGTCGACCTCGAACGCATGTACACGCTCTTCCCCATCCTGCACGAACGCTGCGAGCAACGCGCTGGAACGCTCTCCGGCGGCGAACAGCAGATGCTGGCGATCGCCCGCGGACTGATGAGCCGGCCGCAACTGCTCCTTCTCGACGAGCCTTCGCTCGGCCTGGCACCGCTCTACATCAAGAAAATTTTCCAGACGATACGCGAGCTCAACCGCGAGCACGGGATGACCATCCTGCTTGTCGAACAGAACGCGCATCACGCATTGCGCGTCGCCGACCGCAGCTACGTCCTGCAGCACGGCCGTATCGTCCTCTCCGGTAGCGGCCGCGAACTGCTCGCCAACCCCGAGGTGCACGCGGCGTATCTGAGCGGGGGACACGCCTGAGGATGAGCATCAGCGACTTCCCCTTGCCGGCCAATCTGCCGGTGCCGCAGGACGACGGGGCGGCCGACCATCTACCCGGCAGAGCGCTGCCCGAGCTTTCGCTGCCGGCGACCGACGGCACGACGGTCAGACTTGCCGCGCTGCGCGGGCGCTGGGTGATCTACGTCTACCCGATGACCGGCCGACCCGGAGTCGCTCTGCCCGAGGGCTGGGACGGCATCCCTGGCGCGCGCGGCTGCACCCCGCAGTCGTGCAGCTTTCGCGACCACTTCGCCGAACTGGCTGCCCTGGAAACCCGCGTCTACGGCCTCAGTGCGCAGACCGGCGCCGATCAGCGCGAGGCGCGCGAGCGCCTGCATCTGCCCTTTCAACTGCTCAGCGACGAAACGCTGCAACTGAAGCGCCACCTGCAACTGCCGACCTTCACCGTCGCCGGGATGGAGTTGTACAAGCGGTTGACGCTGATCGTGCGCGACGGGCAGATTGCGAAGGTCTTCTATCCGGTCTTCCCGCCCGACCGTAATGCCGACGAGGTGCTCGCCTGGTTGCGCCGCCCACACTGACAGCGCCTCTGCGAGCCGCCTGCAGGCACGACATGGCCCGCGGCTGGCCACTCAGGTCAGGCGGACGGCCACTCGTCCGCATCGATGCGCGCAGTGCAAGCGGATGACGCAGACTGACGCCGGCCGCGTAGCCAGTAAAGCGGCAGGCACCGACCGCCACGCGCCGCGCTGGCTGCCTTTCCTGGTGCTCGGCGTCGGCCTGCTGGCGATTTCCTTCGGGGCGATTCTCGCGCGCTATGCGCAGGCCAACGGCCTGCCCTCGCTCGCCATTGCGACGCTGAGGCTGGCCTTTGCCGCGCTGATCGTGACGCCGTTCGCGTTCTACCCGTCGAGCCGTGCGCTGCGCACGCTGAGCCGCCGCCAGTTGCTGCTCGCCGCCGCTGCCGGCTGCTTTCTCGCGCTGCACTTTGCCACCTGGATCACTTCGCTCGCCTATACTTCGGTCGCCAGCAGCACTGCCCTGGTGACGACCAACCTGCTGTGGATCGGCATCGCCTCGTTCGTGCTTTTCGGCGAACGACCGGGCCGGCTGATGCTCGTCGGCATCGTCATTTCGTTGACCGGGAGCCTGCTGATCTTCTGGAGCGACAGCCAGACCAGCGCAGCCGGCACGCAGCCGCTGCTCGGCAACTTCCTGGCGCTCGCCGGCAGTTGGTGCTTCTCCGCCTATCTGCTGCTCGGCCGCCGTCTGCGCGCCGTGCTGCCGCTGGCCGCCTACGTCTGGCTGGCCTACGGCTGCGCCGCGCTCTTCCTGGTCAACGCTTGCCTGGTCAGCGGCACGCCGCTGACCGGCTACAGCGGCGCTGCCTACCTGGTCGCTCTCGGCATGGCCGTCGGCCCGCAGCTCGTCGGGCACACCGCATACAACTGGTCGCTGAAGCACGTTTCGCCGACTTTCGTCGCCGTCGTTACGCTGGGCGAACCGGTCGGCAGCGCACTGCTTGCCTGGCTCCTCTTCGACGAAGGTTTCGCCCTGCTGCAAGGCATCGGCTTCATCCTGCTGCTCTGCGGAATCTATCTGGCAGCGCGCGCCGAGCGCGCCTGAGCAGCGTCGGATCGCGCCAGGGAGCAAGCCAGCTCATCGACGGGAACAGCGGGCGCGAGTCGGCGCCTGCCTGCCGCTGCCCCGCTTACGCGCCGTCAAGGCGCGCATGCGACCGCCGGAGCGGTCTCCAGATCGCTCAGACCTTGCCTTGCTGTTTCCTGTGCCGCGCCATCCAGTCAACGACCAGACCAATGCCCGGCGATGAAAAACACGCCAACATGAAGAGGATGGTGATGCTCGCGCCGACAACCGGAATTCCCGCTTCCATTCTTGCTGCTCCTTGGATTACTGCCCTGCCTTTTTGACGGCAGTGCCATTACGCTTCGGCCGAATCTCCCGTCACACATCGCACGAAGCTCGCAGAAACTCTAGTCGCTCGGCCAGGTTTCGACAAACGAGAAAAGCTCATGCAACGGATGAGAAAAATTCATCCTATGCGGACGGCTCGCCAGCGCCAAGTGGCTGGCGGAGAGTCTGAAGTCGCCGGCAATGAGCGTGCAGAGCCCCGGCCATCCGCCGGTGACGCGCTGCTTACCCCGGCGCCTGGTCGCTCAGCGCCACATGGCGCGCATGCGCGCGGCGAGATCGACGGCTTCCCGGCGCGCCGACGAACTCTCCGGCGCCCTGCCGTCGGGCGGCTGCTGCGGCCAGGAGACCTGCTCGAAGTGGTCGAGCAGGGCGTTCGGAATGAAGCGCGTCCGGCTGGCATAAACGTGCCGGTCGTTCAGGCGCGCCTGGTGGGCAAGGTAGAAGCGCTGCGGCATGAGCAGGTCGAGGTGATCCTTGGCGCGCGTCATCGCCACATAGAGCAGGCGGCGCTCCTCTTCGATTTCTTCAGCCGATCCGGTCGCCATATCTGATGGAATGCAGCCGTCGACCGCATTGAGCAGCGTGACCGCGGTCCATTCCTGCCCCTTGGCCGAATGTATCGTCGACAGAATCAGGTAGTCCTCGTCGAGCAATGGCCGACTGGCTTCGCCGCTGGTCGCCTCGGGCGGATCAAGCGTCAGTTCGGTCAGGAAGCGTTCGGCGCTCGGATAGGTGAGCGCGATGCGGACGAGTTGCTCGAGGTCGGCGCGGCGGACTTCGGCGTCGGCGTGCAGCCGCTCGAGTTGCTCGCCGTACCAGCGGCAAGCGTCCTCGAACGCCGCCGGCCACTGCACTCCCGGGCCAGCAAGCGCCTCGACCACGGCAACGAAGTCACGCCAGCCCGCTGCCGCCCTTTCGCCCACCGGCTGTTCGTCAAGCAGCGCGCAACCGGGGGCGGCCTGGGCAAGATTGGCCATCAGCCGGCCGGCAGTTTTCGGGCCGACGCCGGCGACCAGTTGAACGGCCCGGAAACCGGCGACCTCGTCGCGCGGATTCTGCGCCCAACGCAGCATGGACAGCACGTCCTTGACGTGCGCTGCTTCGAGAAACTTGAGCCCGCCGAACTTGACGAACGGGATGCCACGCCGCGTCAGTTCGATTTCGAGACGCGCGCTGTGCTGTGCGGTACGAAAAAGGACCGCCTGCGCCTGCAGCCTGATCCCCTCCTCTCGCCGCGCAAGCGCCTGTTCGGCGACGTAGATCGCCTGCTCGCTATCGTCGGCCACGGCAACCAGACGCGGCCTTGCCGACGACTCGCGCACACTCGACAAGTTCTTGCCGAAGCGCTCGGCGGCAAGCGCAATGACCGCGTTCGCCGCGCGCAGGATGGCTTGCGTCGAACGGTAGTTCCTTTCCAGCGTGACACGTTGCGCCGGCGGGTCGAATTGCTGCGGGAAGTCGAGGATGTTGCGCACGGTGGCGCCACGAAACGAATAGATCGACTGCGCGTCGTCGCCAACGACGGTCAGGCCGCGGCCATCCGGCTTCAGCGCCAGCAGAATTCTGGCCTGCAGGCGGTTGGTATCCTGATACTCGTCAACCAGAACGTGGCTGAAGCGCGTGCCGAGGGCGCTCGCCAGCTCAGCTTGCTCGAGCATCTGGGCCCAATAGAGCAGCAGATCGTCGTAATCGAGCACCTGCTGCGCCTGCTTGGCTTCAACGTAGGCGAGAAACAGGCGCTTCAGTTCGCTTTCCCATCCGACACACCAGGGAAAAGCGCTGTGCAGAATCTCGCTCAATGGCGCCTGCCGGTTGAGCACGGCGGAATAGATCGCCAGGCAGGTCGCCTTCAGCGGGAAACGCTTCTGCGTGGTAGACAGGCCGAGCCGGTGGCGCGCAAGGTTGAGCAGATCGGCCGAATCTTCCCGGTCGTGGATCGTAAATGCAGGATCGAGACCGATCGCCGGAGCGTACTCGCGCAACAGGCGGGCGCCGACGCTGTGGAAGGTTCCGGCCCAGACGAGCTGCGGCGCACCACCGGCGGACCCGGATTCGCGTCGCAGAATGCGCTCGACGCGGCGAGTCATTTCGTTGGCTGCCCGCCGCGAGAAGGTCAACAGCATCAGACGATGCGGGTCGACGCCGCCGGCGATGAGCTGCGCGACGCGATGCGCCAGCGTGCTCGTCTTGCCCGTGCCGGCGCCGGCGATGACCAGCAGTGGCGCGTCGCGCGTCCCGTCGTCGGCGCTGCTCGCAGGCTGGCCGATGCCGAAGTTGACCGCCATTTGCTGCTGTTCATTGAGTCCGGCAAGTGCGTCCGCGCGCGTCGAAGGTCGACGCCGCGCGAACTTCTCAGCGGCGTCGCCATCCTCGACGCCCGTCTCGTTGATCGGCGGGTGGACCGCCGCCGGGGGCAGAACCTTCACCGGGCAGACCTCTCATCATCTGTCATTCTCGCCAGTATAGCGTGATCGCCCGCACTCCGCCTCGCCTACGCCAGCGCTCGGCGAGCAGACGAGGCATGACGGCTGGGCGGCAGAACGGTCGTCGGCACGAGCTGCGCCCGCCTGCCGTCGTCCGCTCCGTCCGGCCAGGCGCAGGCCGGCGCCGCCCGGCCTGTCCGCTTGGCAACTGAGCGTGGTACAGTATCGCGGCGCCCCCGTCTGCTCCAGGATGGGCGCCCGCTGCAGCCAGCACTGCCGTCGAACTGGAGGATGATAATGAAGATTCCAGCAGAAGCGATACCGCCCGCGCCGAACCCAGGCCGAGCGGTAGACGAGGACAGAAAGACCGAACCCGTGGCTAACCTTGCCAGCTTGGCGAACGACCTCTCGCCGTCGTTGCAGGGCCGACCGCTGCCGACGGCGCCCCGCCCTGCGCACAGCGCACGGCCGCTCGCCCCCCCGGCAGTCAGTGAAGAGACCAGTTCAGTGCCCATCGTCGAACGTCGAAAAGGCGAACGTCGGTTGGAAAGCCGCCCCGTTCTGCTCGACACGCGCACTGACACCGGCCGCCGGCGATCAAGCGCCGCCGGTCGAATCAACATCAAGGTCTGAGACGCAGTCGTTCCGCCGCAGCCACCAACAGTGAGCTTTGCGCCGCAAGCGCCGAGCAGCGCATCTGATCGGCGGCGCAGAGCGCATACCGGGAAATTCTGGTGGTGGACCTGGGATGGAGCGTCAAACGACCGTCGTTGCTGCCTCGCCCTCGCGCCGCGGCTTGATGCTGCCAATCACCAGAGCGGGCTCACCGGCGTCGCGCAGAATGCGCACTGCCTGGCGCGCGTCCTCACGCGCAACGACGACGACCATGCCAATTCCGCAGTTGAAGACGCGGTACATTTCGCTTTCCGCCACCTGCCCTTCCGACTTCAGCCAATCGAACAGCTTCTGTCGCGGCCAGGCGCTCTGGACAAGTTCGGCCTTGACGCCAACCGGCAGGATACGCGGCACATTGCCGGTCAACCCGCCGCCGGTGATGTGCGCCATTCCCTTGACGCGTAGCGCCTGCATGACCGCCAGCAGGGGTCTGACGTAAATGCGTGTCGGCGCCATGACCGCTTCGGCCAGCGTCCGATCGCCATCAAACGCCTGCCCGAGGTCCACGTGCGAACGCGCAACGATCTGGCGGATCAGCGAATAGCCATTCGAGTGCGCGCCGGACGACGGTAGCCCGAGAACGACATCGCCGACCGCGATCTGCGTACCGTCGATGATCGCCGATCGCTCGACGACGCCGACGGCGAATCCCGCCAGATCGTACTCGCCTTCCGGATACATTCCCGGCATCTCGGCCGTTTCGCCGCCGATCAGTGCGCAGCCAGCCATCTCGCAGCCCCGTGCAATGCCTTGCACGACGTTCGCCGCCGTCGCCACGTGCAGCTTGCCGCAGGCGAAATAGTCGAGGAAAAAGAGCGGCTCGGCGCCCTGGACCAGTATGTCGTTGACGCTCATTGCGACAAGATCGATGCCAATCGTGTCGTGTTGGCCCAACTCGAAAGCCAGCTTCAGCTTGGTACCGACACCGTCGGTACCGGCGACGAGTACGGGCTCACGGTATCTGCGCGGCACTTCGAACAGCGCGCCAAAACCGCCGATTCCAGCCAGCACGCCGTCGCGCATGGTTTTTCTGGCCAAAGGCTTGATTCGTTCGACGAGCTCGTCGCCAGCGTCGATATCGACCCCGGCGTCACGGTAGGAGAGAGGTCTGTCTGTCATCGTCTTGTCTGCCCCGCGCCAAGCGGGTCAATCCGGCATGGTAGAATGCGCAACTTGCTCGCCAAACGTCGAATGTTATCCGAAAATGCCTGCCGACGTGTGGTCAGACCTGTAAGCACCCGCCCCGGAACGACACTTTCGATAATGCGCCAGTTGATTCTTGACCTGCTGCCCGAAGCAAACCCGGCGTTCGAAGACTTCGTCGTCGGCGGCAACAGCGAAACGCTGACCGCACTTGCCGCGTGGTTGATGGCCGAGAACAGCGAAACGCTGTTTTTTCTGTGGGGAGACTCCGGGGCCGGCAAGACGCACCTCCTGCGGGCGAGCAGCCCGGGATCGTACCGTGATGCACGCGCGGATCCGGAGCTGTCGTCGATCGCCGGCAGCGCGCCCTGCCTCGCGGTCGACAATGTCGAAGCGCTCAGCGAGCAGGGGCAACTGGCCCTCTTCAACCAGATCAACCGACGGCGTGCCAATGGCGGGCGGCTGCTTGCCGCAGCGAACGTTGCACCGGCGCAGTTGCAATTGCGCGAAGACCTGCGGACGCGTCTGGCAAGCGGCATGCTCTATCGCTTGCTTGCCTTGCCCGAGGCCGAGCAGCTTGCCGCGCTGACCGAACACGCCCGGCGACGCGGTCTGGTGTTGCCCCCACCCGTGCTGCACTACCTCTTCGCCCGTGCGCCGCGCGACATGCGCAGCCTGACCGCCTTGCTGACCGCCATCGAGCAGTACGCGCTCGAACACAAACGACCGATCACGCTGCCCCTGCTGCGCGAAGTTCTGCACACCGCTGCGAGCGGTTGCGCCTGATCCGAACGAACCGGCCGATCATGGACCTTGCCCTTTTTGACCTCGACAATACCCTGATCAGCGGCGACAGCGACTTCGAGTGGGCTCAGTTCCTGATCGCCAAAGGCGTCCTTGACCGCGACCTGTACGAAGCCCGCAACATCGAATTCTACGAACAGTACAAGGCGGGAACGCTGAACATCGACGCCTTCCTCGATTTCCAGTTGCGCCCCCTCGCCCACCACCCGCGCCGCGTACTCGACGCCTGGCGTGACGAATTCTTCGCGCAGCGCATTCGACCGCTGATCAATGCAAAAGCACGCACGCTGGTCGATAGCCACCGCCAACGCGGCGATCTCTGTGCCTTGGTCACCGCAACCAACAGCTTCGTCACCGCCCCCGTCGCGCGCGACCTTGCCATTGCGCACCTGATCGCCACGATACCGGCGCACGAGCAGGGTGAATTCACCGGCTGCGTGCGAGGAATTCCGTCGTTCCGCGAGGGCAAGATCCAGCGCGTCGAAGCCTGGCTGGAGGCGATCGGTCTGTGGTGGGGAAGTTTCGCGCGGACATGGTTCTACAGTGACTCGCAAAATGACCTTCCGCTGCTGTCCAGGGTCAGCAACCCGGTGGCGGTAGACCCTGATGCTACCTTGCGCGCCCATGCCGAAGCGCTCGGCTGGCCAGTGACCAGCCTTCTCGCATGAGCAAACCCTTGTTCCAACGCTGATGAAAGGCATAAGATCGGCTATGATCGGGCGCTTTGAGCCTTCAGACAGGAAGATGCGCCGCCCGCAATGATCCGCAAGTTCATCTCTCGCGTCCTCGGACGCAGCACGCCGACGGAAGCGCCCGAACCGGCAATCATCCCGGTCGACCAGCATGGTCTGCAACGCGATCAGATCAGCCGCGCCTGCCGGCGCACTATCGAAACGCTGCAGGAAAACGGCTACCAGGCCTACGTCGTCGGTGGCGCGGTGCGCGACCTGCTGGCCGGCCTGACACCGAAGGACTTCGATGTGGCGACCAATGCAACGCCGGACCAGGTTCGCCAGAGCTTTCGGCGGTCGCGCATCATTGGCCGTCGTTTTCAGATCGTGCATGTCGGCATGGGCGCTGAAACGATCGAGGTCACGACGTTTCGCGGGCATCACGGCGACGACGCAGGCAGCCACGGACAGGTCGACGAGCAAGGACGCGTCTTGCGCGACAACGTCTTCGGCAGCCAGTCGGAAGACGCTGCGCGGCGCGATTTCACGGTCAATGCGCTGTACTATGATCCGATCTGCGAGCACATCGTCGATTACCATCACGGCGTCGCCGACCTTCAGCAGAAGACGCTGCGCATGATCGGCGATCCGCGCACACGCTACCGCGAGGACCCGGTGCGCATGCTGCGCGCCGTTCGGCTGGCGGCCAAACTCGGCCTTTCGATCGATCCCGCGGCGCGCCGGCCGATTCGCGAGATGGCTGACCTGATCGGCAACGTGCCGCTCTCACGCCTGTTCGACGAAATGCTCAAACTCCTGACCTCGGGTCATGCGGTGCGTTGCGTCAGCCAATTACGGGAAGAAGGGCTGCATCGTGGCTTGCTGCCTCTGCTCGACGTGATTCTCGAGCACCCGGTCGGCGAGCGCTTTGTCATGCTCGCGCTGGAGACGACCGATCGCCGGGTACACCATGGAAAACCCGTTTCGCCGGGCTTCCTGTTCGCCAGCCTGCTCTGGCACGAGGTGCTGGCCAAGTGGGACGCGCTGCAGCAGCATACCGGGTCGGCGGCGACCCCAGCCCTGTTCTTTCAGGCAATGGATGAAGTCATCGAGGTGCAAGCCGAGAAATTGGCGATAACTCGGCGCATTGCCGGTGACATGAAGGACATCTGGGCCTTGCAGCCGCGTTTCGAGCAGCGCTCGGGGAAACGCGCCTACGGCCTGCTGCAGCAGCCGCGCTTCAAGGCCGGCTACGATTTTCTCCTGTTGCGCGCGCAGGCCGGCGAAGTCGACAGCGAGGTCAGCACCTGGTGGACCGATTTTCTGCACGCCGACGACGAAAACCGTGCCTTGATGGTCGTCGGACAAGCCGGCGAAACGCCCAGGAAACGCCGCCGCCGACGGCGCTCGGCGCGGACCGCGCCGGTCGAGAAGACAGATTGATGAGTCGCCGCAGCCGCGCCGGGCGCTCGACCTCTTGCCCTGCCCGGCGCTTGGCCGGCGACGCTCTGCCGCCTGATCGCTCGCCACCCAGGCCCGCCGGATGAAGGTGGAGGCGGCACCGCCTGAACCAGCGCTGACGCCGATTCGCCCGCCAGCGCGCGCTGAGCAAACGCAACACCTGGCCTACGTTGCCCTTGGCGCCAACCTGGCCGACCCGGTGGCGCAAGTCGAGGCGGCGGGTGCAGCTCTGGCCCGGCACAGCGGCTTCCGGCTGCTGCGCCGGTCGTCGCTCTATCGCACGGCGCCGGTGGGAATTCGTGGCCAGCCCGATTTCATCAACGCGGTCGCCGCGCTGGAAACCACGCTTGCGCCGACAGAGCTGCTCGATTCCCTGTTCGCCATAGAGCGACAATTTGGCCGCCAGCGGACTTTTCGCAACTCAGCACGCACGCTCGACCTCGACCTGCTGCTCTACGACGACCTCACGCTGTGCGGGCAGCGTCTGTGCCTGCCGCACCCGCGCATGCACCTGCGCGCCTTCGTCATCGCTCCGCTGCTCGAGATTGCTCCTGATTGCCGAATTCCAGGGCGTGGCTACGCGGCCGCCTGGCTGCCGGCGCTCAGCCGCCAGCGCATTGAAAGGCTGGCCCGCTGACCGCCGAAGCCTTGTTCGCTCAGTAATAGCGGCGGTACCCATGTTGCCAATATGGACGGTGCTCGTGCCGATGGCCGTAGTAACCGCCACCGGGAACGAGATAGATGCCGGGCGGCCGCACATGCACCCGCGGCGGCCCGACAAAAGCGGGCTCGGCAGGGACGACGACACAGCCGCTCAGCAGGACTACGGCAGCAAGCAAGGGTGCAGCAAGAATTTTCATCGTTCATCTCCGTCAGGGGTCCTGCCTGAATAACGCACCAGATGAACACTCGTTTGTACCAGCGTGTGACGAAGCAGGTGCGATTCCGCTACCCATCGCGCTTGACGATGGAGAAGGACCGCGCTGCAGCGGCGGCTCGCCACCACTCGCCGGCGATCAGGCAAAGTGCACCCAACTCGACTTTTTTTCGCCAAACGGGCGCAGACTCGCTATCCGGGCTTTCCACTCCGTATCTTAGTAGCCTAGTATACGCGCCGTCGCCGGACAGCACCCGGCGCTGATCCCATGACAGACCAGACGTGGCCGGCAAGAGGTCGTACGCCAGTGACCTCGAGCAGCGGGCTGTGTTGCTTAGCCCAGCCTGCCTTAACTCGACCCTTCATTCGTTCTCGACCAGCGACCTTTCCATGTCTTCGCGCAACACCCTGAGCAGCGCCCGCTCTATCGTCGTCGAAGGACCGATCGGTGTCGGCAAGACCAGCCTTGCCCGCCGGCTTGCCGAGTATCTGGACGGCCAGACCGTCCTTGATCAACCTGAAGCGAATCCCTTTCTCACTCGTTTCTACCAGGACCAACAGCGCTTTGCGCTCGCCACGCAGCTCGCCTTCCTTTTTCAGCGCGTCGAGCGTCTGCGTGAGCTGCCACCGCCCGACCTCCTGGCGCGCCCGGTCGTGGCCGACTACCTGCTCGAAAAGGATGCCTTGTTCGCCCGCCTGACGCTGAGCGACGACGAATACGGCCTCTACCGCAGGATCCACGACGCTCTCGCTCCGCCGCAACCACCCGCGCCGAGCCTGGTGATCTACCTGCAGGCCGCACCGGAAACACTTATCGCCCGCGTACGCAAGCGTGGTGTAGAGGTCGAGCGCGGCATCGGCGACGCCTACCTGAGCATTCTGGCCGAGAGCTACACCCGCTTCTTTCACAACTACGACGCCGCGCCGGTAATGGTGGTGAATTCCGAGCACATCAATTTCGTTGATCGTGACGATGATTTCCAATTATTGGTCACGCGCATCGAGGCCATGCGCGGACACCGCGAGTATTTCAACCGAGGAGAGTAAGGCCATGTCCACCCATGTCGTGACGCGCCGAGTGACGCTCGTCGAGCTTGCCAGGATGCGTACCAGCGGCGAGAAGATCGCTGTGCTGACCTGCTACGACACGAGCTTTGCCCGCCTCTGCGATGCCGCCGGCATCGACGCCCTGCTCATCGGTGATTCGCTTGGCATGGTCGTCCAGGGACACGACTCGACGCTGCCGGTGACCCTCTCCGATGTCGCGTATCACACGGCAGCCGTCGCTCGCGGCAGCCAGCGCGCACTGCTCATCGCCGACATGCCTTTCGGCAGCTTTCAGGAAAGCCCGGCGCAGGCGATGCGCAACGCGGTACACCTGATGGCGGCCGGTGCCCAGATGGTCAAGCTGGAAGGCGGCGTCGAGATGGCTGAAACCACCCGTTTCCTTACCGCCCGCGGCATCCCTGTCTGCGCGCACGTCGGCTTGACCCCGCAATCGGTGCACCAGCTCGGCGGCTATCGCATCCAGGGTCGCGACGACTCCGGCGCCGCCCGCCTGCTCAGCGACGCGCTTGCCCAGCAGGAAGCTGGCGCTTCGCTGATCGTGCTGGAAGCGATTCCGGAAGCACTGGCAGCCGAGGCCACCGAGCGCCTCGCCATTCCGACCATCGGCATCGGCGCCAGTCGCCACTGCTCGGGCCAGGTCCTCGTTCTTTACGACATGCTCGACGTGTCGAGCGGCCGCAAGGCGCGCTTTGTTCGCAACTTCATGGCTGGCCAGCCCTCGATCGCAGCCGCCATCGCGGCCTACGCGGCGGCCGTCAAGGACGGAAGCTTCCCCGGCCCGGAGCACTGTTATTGAGCAGCCGGCGGCGATCATCGCTGCGCTCGCCGTGCCGCCCGATACCCACCGCCCGGCCGGGCTGACCGGCCAGACCTCCGCTGATACCGACCCGGAAACGACGCATCCGGCAACCGCTTAACCACCGACCAAGGCCACGCACCGTCATGCAGATTCATTCGTCGATCGCCGACCTTCGCCAGGCACTGCAAGGCCACCGGCGGATTGCCTTTGTGCCGACCATGGGCAATCTGCACGCCGGACACATCGCGTTGATGAACCGGGCGCGTCAGCTTGGCGACCTGGTGGTCGCCAGCATATTCGTCAACCGCCTGCAATTCGGACCGAGCGATGACTTCGACCGCTATCCGCGCACGCTCGAGGCTGACTGCGCCCAACTCGCTGCGGCTCAGGTCGACGTCCTTTTCGCGCCGGCTGAATCCGATCTTTACCCGACGGCGCAACAGTACTATGTCGACCCGCCGGCCATCCAGCACGAGCTTGACGGCGAGTTCCGGCCTGGGCATTTCCGCGGCGTGGCGACCGTCGTCCTCAAGCTGTTCAACATCGTCCAGCCGCAGATTGCGCTGTTCGGCAAAAAGGACTATCAGCAACTGTTCATCCTGCGCCACATGACGCAGCAGCTGGCGCTGCCGATCGATATCGTCGGCGGAGAGACGGTGCGTGACGCTGGCGGTCTCGCCCTCTCCTCGCGTAATGCCTACCTGTCACCGGCCGAGCGCGCTGAAGCGCCGCGTCTGCAGCGCCTGCTGGCATCGATCGCGAGCGCAATCGCGGCCGGAGCCCGCGACTTCGCCGAGCTGGAGCAGCAGGCCTTTGCCGAACTCGAGCGAAACGGATGGCAGACGGACTATGTTGCCGTACGCCGACAGAGCGATCTGCAGCCGCCGGAAGCAGACGAAAGGGAAGCGCTGGTCGTGCTTGCAGCCAGCCGTCTGGGTAGCGCCAGGCTGATCGACAACGTCGAAATCGACTTCCCGAACGGCCGTTGACAAGCGCCTATTAGCCGCTACAATGCGCTTCCCCTCCCCCACTAGATCGGTGACTCCATGCAGAGAACGATGCTGAAGTCCAAGCTGCACCGCGTAACCGCGACGCACGCCGAGCTTCACTACGAAGGTTCATGCGCTATCGACGAAGACCTCCTCGACGCGTCGAACATCCGCGAGTACGAGCAGATCGACGTTTGGAACGTCAGCAATGGCGAACGTTTCACCACCTATGCGATTCGTGCCGAACGAGGATCGGGAGTCATCTCGGTCAACGGATCAGCCGCCCGACGCGCGGCGCCGGGTGACCTGCTGATCATCGCCAGCTTCGCCGTCTACAGCGAGCTTGAACTGAGCCGCTATGCGCCGCAACTCATCTACGTCGATACACAGAACAGGATCGTGCGGACTGCCGGACACATTCCGGCGCAGGCAGCGGCTGCCTGAGCAGGCGCGCCGATCAGGCAAGCCACGCCGACGAGGAAAGCCGCGACAAGCGTCGCGGCTTTTTTTTTCGACTCGTCGGCTCGCGGCCACGCGCAGCCTATTGGCTGTCCTCCGCGACGACCTTCGGTTTGCGCGGCCGCCGACTGCGCGCCGGCGCCTTGCGCACGGGCTCGGCACGCTCGCCTGGGCCGAGTTCGGCCGGGCCAGCCGTCTGTCCCCCCGGCGATGCTTCGCCAACTGCGTCGGCCGACGGAGCGGTCGCGCCGCCGACCGCTTCCCCAGCGGCGTACGCAACGTCTGCGGGGACCGTGCTGCTCGTCGGCGCTGGCCCCGCTTCGCTCGTCGCGCCTTCGCTTGGCGGCGGCTGTTCGTACGCGCTCGTCTCGTCCGCCGAAGCAGCAACCGGCAGTTTCTCCTCGATTAGCGTTGCGCCCTTGCTCGCGCGCCCACCACGTGTGCGCTTGACACCCTTGTCGGTGGTCTTGCGGGAGCTGCGCGCCTTGCGTTCTCCCTCGCTCGGCGCACTCGACTCGCTGCGCTCTGCAGGTGCGCCGGCGGCGTCCGACGGCTCGTCGCGGCTTGATGGCGCAGCCGACGGCACGGCCACTGCCGGCAGCGCTTCAACAGCCGGCTCGCCGGGCGGTGCCTCCGGCGCAACGCTCACCGAATTGTTGCGAATCACGTAGGTCCCCGACTTCTCGTCACGGCCAATTTCCAGCAGCCCGCGCGCCTGCGCTTCTTCGAGCAGGTTGCCGAAAGCACGAAATCCGTAGTACGACTCGCTGAAGTCCGGCTTGCGGCGTTTGACCGCTTCCTTGAGCATCGAGGCCCAGATCTTGCTGCTGTCGCCGCGCTCGGCAACCAGCGCGTCAAGCGTCGCCACCGCCAGTTCGATGGCTTTGCTCCGGCGCGCTTCGAGTTCAGCCTTGCGTTGCGCATCCTCTTCCGGACTACGCTTGACGACGGGTTGCGCTTCCTTGGAGTCGCGCCGGGCTGCGCGCTGGCTTTCGCGAACCAGGTCGTCGTAGAAAATGAACTCGTCACAGTTGCCAATCAGCAGATCGGAAGTCGATTGCTTGACGCCGACGCCGATGACGTACTTGGCATTCTCGCGCA